>CAZSUR010000165.1:1463-2988 GCA_964610075.1 uncultured Lachnospiraceae bacterium | reverse complement strand
CAGCGACAGAGTGCTCATAGTTGACGATTTCCTTGCAAGAGGAAACGCGCTTCACGGCCTCATTGATATAGTACACCAGGCCGGAGCTACGCTCGTCGGAACGGGAGCTGTCATCGAAAAGGGCTTCCAGGGTGGCGGAGACGAGCTTCGCGCTGCAGGAATACGCCACGAATCACTTGCCATAATCGAGAGCATGGCTCCGGGCGGAGATATCGTATTCCGCGACTGATCACGTTAATCGGTGTGCGACAGGCGCGCACTGAAATATATTAGCCGAGAGGCTTAAAATCGGAGGAAACTATGAAAAAAAGAATAATGTCAATTCTTTTGGTTGCCATTATGGTTTTTTGTTCTGTTTCGATGATATCATGTGGTAACAACGAAACCGCAACAGGAGATGACACGACAGTAGCTGAGGGTGAAACCGTTAAGGTTCCCGAGGATTACAAGGTTGGTGTCATCCACATCGGTAATCCCAGCGACGGATCCGGTTATTCCTATGCTCACGATCAGGGTATCGTAGGAATGCAGAAGAATCTCGGTCTCAGCGATTCTCAGATCATCCGCAAGAACAACATAGACGACGGAGATGCATCCGCTGCAAAGACAGCTATCGAGGAGTGCATCGAGGCAGGCTGCAATATCATATTTGCAACAAGCTGGGGCTACATGGAAACAACTGCAGAGCTTGCAGAACAGTATCCTCAGGTAATCTTCTCTCATGCAACCGGTTACATGAGCAATGAGACAAACTTTAACAACTACTTCGGACGTATTTATCAGTCCCGTTACCTCGCAGGTATCGCTGCTGGCCTTAAGACAGAAAGTAACCTTATAGGTTACGTTGCTGCTATGGACGTTACAAATGCAGAGGTTACAGGCGGAATCGATGCTTTCGCTAAGGGTGTTGCTGCTGTTAACCCCGATGCAAAGGTTTACGTAAAGGTTCTTAACACTTGGTTCGACCTCGAGCTTGAGGGACAGAGCGCAGAAGCTCTTCTCGACATGGGTTGCGACGTTATCGCTCAGCACTGCGACACGACCGCTCCTCAGCTTGCTGCTGAGAAGAGAGGTGTATGGGGCTGCGGATACAACTCCGATATGACGGCTGAAGCTCCTAAGGCTCACCTTACTGCTCCGATCTGGCATTGGGACGTATACTACACCGCTGCTGTTGAGGCTGCTGTAAGCGGCAAGTGGGCTGAGTTCGGCAACTACTTCGGCGGACTTAAGGAAGGCTTCGTTGACATCTCGCCGCTTTCCGACAACTGCGCTGAGGGAACTCAGGACATCATCGACCAGGTTAAGAAGCTCATCGTTGACGGCGAATTCGGCGTATTCGACGGTAAGCAGATTAAGGTTACAGACGGTAAGGTTGAACTCGTTGACGAGGCTCTCCTTGACAACGCAGGCAACGAGGTTGTCGCAGCAGGCGGTGCTTGCCTCGACGACGCTACCATCACCGGCGGTATCAACTGGTATTACAGCAACGTATCTGTAAAATAATTTAAACGAAATAAACGGC
>CAZSUR010000165.1:0-1453 GCA_964610075.1 uncultured Lachnospiraceae bacterium | reverse complement strand
TATGGAAAGAAACGAAAATTATGCGATAGAGCTGAAAGGCATTACAAAAACCTTCGGCTCGATCGTCGCAAACGATCATATTGATTTGTCGGTCAAGAAGGGCGAAATTCTCGCCCTTCTTGGTGAAAATGGCTCCGGTAAAACAACGCTTATGAATATGCTGTCCGGTATTTACAAACCCGACAGCGGTGAAATTATCATCGGTGGGGAAGAAGTACAGATAAATTCCCCGGAGGATTCAAAACGCCTCGGAATCGGCATGATACATCAGCATTTTAAGCTGGTTGATGTTTTGAGTGCCGCTGATAATATCATGATTGGCGCTAAAAACGAAGCCTTTTTTCTTTCCGGCAAAAGAGTTCAGAAAGCCAGAGCAATAAGTGAAAAGTACGGAATGCTGATAGACCCGGCGAAGAAGATATACGATATGTCGGTCGGTGAGAAGCAGACTGTCGAAATATTAAAGGTATTGTACGGCGGAGCTGACATACTTATACTCGATGAGCCGACCGCGGTGCTCACACCGCAGGAAACGACGAAGCTCTTTGATATCATGAGAAAGATGAAGGAGGACGGCTGTGCCATCATCATCATTACTCATAAGCTCAAAGAGGTTCTCGAGATAAGCGACCGCGTGACCATACTTCGCAAGGGGCAAAGCGTAGCTACCGTTGAGACAGCGCAGACCGACGCCGCAAAGCTGACCGAGTATATGGTCGGTCGTCCGGTCAAGCTCTCCATCAATCGCCCCGAGTGCCGCAGCGAGGAAGCGAAGCTGAACGTTTATCACCTCACCGTTGAGGATGAAAACGGCGTCGAGCTCTTACGTGACGTATCCTTCGATCTTCACGGCGGAGAGATACTCGGCGTTGCCGGCGTTGCCGGAAGCGGACAGAAGGAGCTCTGCGAGGCGATAGCCGGCCTCCAAAAGCTGAAAAAGGGCGCAATACTTTATGAAAAAGAAAATATCGAGGGCAAGAGTCCGCGTGACATTATAAAGCTCGGGGTCAGTATGAGCTTTATCCCCGAGGACAGACTCGGCATGGGACTTGCCGCATCGCTCAGTATCACCGATAACATGATGCTGAAGAATTATAACGAATCAAAAGGCCCCTTCGTTGACAGAAAAAAGGCGAAAAAGACGGCGGATTCCATAATAGAAAAGCTTAACGTTATGACTCCGAATACCGATATAGCCGTAAGAAAGCTGTCGGGCGGAAACGTGCAGAAGGTGCTCCTCGGACGCGAGATACACGTAAATCCTAACGTCCTCATCACCGCGTACGCGGTAAGAGGGCTCGATATCAACTCGTCCTACACGATATACGACGAGCTGAACGAGCAGAAGGAGCGCGGAGTTGCGATTCTGTTCATCGGAGAGGATCTCGACGTCATGCTCGAGCTCTGCGACAGAATCATGGTGCTTTGCCACGGCAAGGTCACCGGAATCTTC
>CAZSUR010000164.1:2768-2995 GCA_964610075.1 uncultured Lachnospiraceae bacterium | reverse complement strand
ATCCCAAGTGTAAGAAAGCCGCAAAGCAGCTCTGCAAAGGTATACAGCATAAGTGTGAGATACGCGCGCACGTACGACAGGACAGCCGATGCCGCCTGCCCCTTGATCCGGCACAGAAGCTCCCTCACTTTTGGTGGCACATAGCTTATCAAAAGCGAATTTATCCGATCAAAATCCGCGCACGTATAGAACGCCGCCATTATAAATATCACCGCAAAAAGGAGTAC
>CAZSUR010000164.1:0-2758 GCA_964610075.1 uncultured Lachnospiraceae bacterium | reverse complement strand
ATATAAGTGCCGCCGCAAGCGACGGGAGCTTGGCGGATGCCGTACCGACAAGCTGAAACGCCAGCTCCGAGAGCCGGTTTTTTATCTGCGCCGCAAGCTCGGAGTTCTCGGAGGAAGACAGAAACGGGATATACCGCTCAAGCTCGTCAAAAAAGCCGAAAACTTGTCCGGGCAGCGAATCGAGATTCTCTCCGACGTATGAAATGAGCCGTCCGAGCTCATAATACACGCGGTTTATCAGCATAAATATGCCGCCGGCAAGAGCCGAGAGCAGTATGAGCATGAAAAATATCCCGAGGAAACGCTTGGACGTTCCGGTCTTTCTGTTTATATACCCGATAGGCCCCCGAAGCAGCCATGCGAGCACCCACGCCGCGAGAAACGGCAGAAACCAATCTATAAAATACGCCGCCGTAAAATAGATAAGTGCAAGGGTGAGCACAAGGTATGCGGCGCACACGAGCACCCTCCTCCAGCCGGGCTCCGGCAGATATTTACGCCCGACGCCTCCGTTTTCCTGCATATTTCAAACAACACTTCCCCAAAATTCAACTTTGATTCTATTATACGGCATATAAAATAATAAAATTCATAAAATAGCCCTTTATTTTAAGCTGCAACTCGTATACAATCATTTTGGGTTAAAGTCATAAAATTCTAAAAGAAAGAGAGCTTTATAAATGAAAAAGAGAATATTATCCCTGCTTCTTATTGCGGTAATGCTCCTCGCCCTCGCCGGATGCGGAGACAGCAAGAATGACACGGTAAACGAGGTCGAGCTCCGGGCAAAATACACGGTAAGCGAGCAGGCAACGAACTATGTGCTCATCGAGATGGAAGATGGCGGAAAGATGCTCCTCGAGCTTTTCCCCGACAAGGCACCCATCACGGTCGCAAACTTTCAAAAGCTGGTGGGGGAGGGCTTCTATGACGGTATAATCTTCCACCGCGTCATCGAAAACTTCATGATACAGGGCGGAGATCCGCTCGGCACAGGCTACGGCGGCTCGGATGAGACGATAACCGGAGAGTTTTCGGCAAACGGAATTGCAAACGATATAAGCCATACGAGAGGCACGATATCAATGGGACGTCTCTCGGGAGACAACAACTCCGCGTCCTCGCAGTTCTTCATCTGCCACGTGGATTATCCCTACCTTGACGGAAATTATGCGGCATTCGGACGAATGATAGACGGCTTTGATACGCTTGATAAGATAGCGACGACAAAGACCGACTCCTCCGACAAACCCGTAAACGAACAGAAGATGAAGCGAGTCGTGTTCGTAACACTCGACGAGCAGTGAAAACAAAGCGCAAGCAGCAAAGCTCCCCGATGAAGAACTCATCGGGGAGCTTTTTATATTCTCACACAGAGCTATGACAGCGACAAAAAAATCACGGTGCACCCATTTACCGGGTGTACCGTGATTCAAAGCATCATTTCAGATTACTTCTGGATAGCCTCATACGCCTCGAGAATATCAGCAAGCTGATTCTTTACTCTCTGCTCATACGGAGCGTATCTCGAGTTGATGTTCGGGTACTTGCTCTTAAGACCTTCTCTTGTAAGGTATGTGAGCTGTCTGAGGTTGCTTCCGAACAGGAACGCGAAATCGAAGTATCTTCCCGACATAACGAGCTCGATGAGCTTCTGGGTGGTCGGGTCGTTTGCATATTTACCCTTAAGTGCAACGTCGTACCATGTAGGCATTACGCTGTTGTAGCTCTCTGCGCACATCGTCTCAACGATCTTACCTACGAGGTTTGTATCCTCGACGGTCAGCGGCAGGAGGAGCACGGAGTACTCGTCAAGAGCGCTGGTGTAGTAGGATTCCTGAGACTCGTTGTACTTCGGATAAGGAAGTATGCTGTAATCGTCCTTCATATCCTTGAGCTCGGAGAAGCAACGATAGAAGTAGTTGGGCGAGAATACAACGTTACCCTTGATGAAGTAATCAAGCTCATTGCCCCAACCGCAGTCAGCGTAAGATCCCTCGTTGTTCCAATGCAGATCGAATATATCGCTGTATGCATCGGTCATCTTCTCGGTCATGAAGGAAATTATAACGTTTCCGTCAGCGTCACGGGAAGTGATGGGGTTGTTGATGGCGATAGGCCATACGTCGGAGCAGTCTCCGGGGCCCGCCATGTAGCCGTACATATCGTCAACGTCTCTCTCGGAGTTACCGTTAAGGTCACGGTAGATTCCCTTAACCATAGTCTGCATGGTATCGAGAGTCCACTCGCCGTTAAGAACTGTCTGATAAAGCTCGTTTGTATCAATGTTCCAGTCCTGTGCGAGGTTGAGGTTTACGAACATACCCCAAGTGTAAGTAAGTGTTGTAAGCGCTATATCACCTGTGATAGCGTATGTCTTTCCGTTGACCGTTGCCGAGTCGTTGGAAAGCTTGTTCCACCACTTCTGGTTAAGATCAATATGCTCGATCTCGTTCCAGTCGATGGTAACGCCCTCCATGATGAGGTTACAGGAAGTGAACGCCTGGTTGAAGGCTACGTCGTAAGGAACTTCGCCCGATGCAACACCGGTCTTGAAAGCTTCCTCCATAGCGTCGCCGTCCTCATAGACCTTCGCGCCGACCTTGACGTTAAATCTGTTACCGATCTTCTTATTGCGGTTGTAAACGGAGTCGGTCTCGGAGTTTCCGGTTGCTTCCTCCGCAAAAACCTCATATTTTGCTTTTTCGAGTACGGCAAACGTGAATTCTCCACCGCCGAAGTCCTCTGTTTCTACATT
>CAZSUR010000163.1:0-3007 GCA_964610075.1 uncultured Lachnospiraceae bacterium | reverse complement strand
CAATTGACACGGCGGTCGCATGACCGCGGAAAGCCGCCAGGCTTACATGGAATTTTACAGGGTAAAATTCTGTTACGTGTCAATTATAACACAACAATACAGCAAATGCAAGCACTTTACCAAGTTAAAGTGTTAAAGTTTAGACAAAATTAAGAGGTTTTTATGAGCAATTTTCACAAAAACGATAAAAACGGAGTGATATTCTACCGCTCCGAGGTCATTCTCTGCCCTCACGCATTCTCGACAAGGGAGGGCGGCGCAAGCACGATCCCCCACCTTTCCTCGATGAACGTAGGCTACGGACTCGGTGACGACGAGAACGCGGTTAGCGAGAATCGCCGCCGACTCGCCGCGGCGATAGGAGCCGAGGCAGCAAATATAATCTCGGCAAAGCAGATACATTCAAACATTGTGCTGACCGTAGGAGAAACGGATATCGGCAGACGCGACCTCGAGTGCGACGGATTTGTAACGCGCGAGCGTGGGATCGCTCTTATGATAAAGACCGCCGACTGCGTGCCGATACTCATGCATGAGCCGGAATCCAGCATCATCGCGGCGGTACACGCCGGATGGCGCGGCACCGCGCTCGATATCGCAGGTGAGGCGGTACGGCGGATATGCGAGCTTGGTGGCAGGGCTG
Organism: uncultured Lachnospiraceae bacterium; assembly: GCA_964610075.1. Classification (GTDB taxonomy): domain Bacteria; phylum Bacillota; class Clostridia; order Oscillospirales; family CAG-272; genus CAZSUR01. Next base: position 2,364 of record CAZSUR010000163.1, on the reverse strand, counting down.
AGTACATCCGCTGCGCCATAGGACACGCGATACGCCAATGCTGCTATGAGGTAGACAAACAGTTTTACGATAAGGTAGCGGAGGCGCGCGGCGCCGACTTTGCCGAGCGCTTCATAATTCCCGACGGAAACGGGCGCTATCACACCGATCTGCCGCAGATGAACGAATATCTGCTCCGTCTCTCCGGTGTGCGCGCGGAGAATATAGATATAAGCGAGCATTGCACCTGCTGTGATCCCGATCATCTCTTTTCTCACCGTGCAAGCGGCGGAAAGCGCGGAGTTATGGGCGCGATGATAGTACAGCCAGAAAAATAACATAACAAAGATACGGATGCTGCAAACGCGGCATCCGTATTTTTAATCACTTCGTTTATATAAGCAAACAAGCTTCGCCGCGGTCGACGTCGCACGACGGAGCTTGTTTTTTGCTTTATTTGGCGCTGCGCGACGCTTTGGGCAACGTGCAATACTTTTTGCGCCGACATAGCGCCGTTATCCGCAAAATACAGCTCGGTATTTTTATATAATACTCGAAACGTATCCGCAGAGCGAGGCATCGCCTCGATGATCCTCTATCATGTCCTCGGTTATATTTGTCGCACCTGCCGGTATCGTCACGGTAGCGATCACGAGATCGTAATACTTAGCCGAACGCAGGGGCAGCGAGCCGGGAGCCGGATCCTTCACCCACATCTGAACGATATCTCCCTCCTCCACCTGCAATCTCAGGACAAAAACGTACTTCTGCTCGGAGGACGACTTCGGAAAGCTTTCCATGCCGCTTGCATCGTCATAGCAGAAATAGCCGTTTATAAACGCTCTGCCCGGGCGTATCTCGACGGTCGTGCCGTAGTCGGTACAGATCGCGAACGCATCCGCCGGCTTCGGATGCACTCCGTTTCCAACGAAGGATGCGAAATATTTTGCAAAAAACTCGGCGCTCTGAGCCTTGTCTCCGCGAGGAAATCCGTCGACAGTCTCAACTACCGACTTCGAATCGAAAAGTCCGCATTTAAATGCCATGATATCATACTTCCTTTCTCCATATGTTATTAAGATCGGTACGGCGTGCCTCACCGAACACCGCCTCGGTGCGCCGCGTACCGTAAGCAGTTATCTCTCTCACCTCGGTAAGGCGCAGCCGTCCGTCAAAGCCTATCGAGGTATCGATCACATCGCAGACGTCACCGAGATCGAAGTCTTCCCGATACGTCGGGCGCGCCGAATCCTCGACGACCACCTCTACCGTCTCCTCAAGCGAGTGCTTTTTCAGCTTTTCTTTACCTCTTTCGTCAAGCATGAGGATATACTCTTGATCGCTCACCGCACTCTCATTACCCTCGCTGTCGTAAACCCTTTTCTGAAGGTCTCGCGCATCGACGTAAAGCTCGCGGCGGCGCTTGCCGGGAGAGGTACGATCTATCGTATATATAACGCGATCGGCACCGAGGCCGCAGCCGGCAACGGTAACATAGTTCTTCTCCTCCGCATCGTTTCGGTGATACGCGAGCGAGCGGATATTCTCGTACGACGACGAGAATATCACGTTCGCGTTCTTCGTCTGTACCGACGAGCGATCGACTCCGGCGTACACCTCGAAGAAGATCCTGTCCTCGAGATAATCGTAACGGAGCTTATAGCTCATTCCGTGCGGATAAAGCAGCGTGTAGTAGGTATCCGCCAGCGTTTTTCCGGTGACCTGGCAGTTTACCTGATTTGCAAACGAATGACTCGGTCCGAGCGTAAGCTTATCTATCTTCCGCGCGCCCACCATCGCGTTCTCCATCAAAACGGAGCGCAAAATACTTTCAAGATTGCCCTTATACACCTCGGTTCCGACTATCACGCGGTCATACAGCAGAGCCTCGAGCATACGACCGCTCAAAACAAGCGAGCCGCCGCCATCCGAAATGTACAGAACGTCCTCGATTATCGCGGTCTCGTCGTTTGCGGTATGATAGATATATGCCGCGCCCTTCGCCGTCTCAAGATACTCCGAGCTCATAACAAGCTCGAACTCTCCGACGCTGAAATAGCGGCGGATCCAACGCAGCGAGGTGTATTTTTCAACGATGCCGCAGATTTTAAAGTCCTTGTCTAAAAGGATCAGATCCATTACGTCTCCACCTCCCGTCAGGCACCGAGATAGCGCGGACTGTATATGAGTATGCTTTGAAGATTGTCAAGCCCCTGCTCTGCCGTCACGTTTATCGTATGCGTACCGCGAGGTATCGAGAAGAAGACGCTCCGGCGATCGAAATTATAGGTAGCCTTGCCGTTTATCTCTACCATCTTTCTTCCGGGCACCGTGGATATGTATATCGCATCATCTATATCGAGCGTCTCAAGGACGTTCACGCTG
>CAZSUR010000162.1:0-3025 GCA_964610075.1 uncultured Lachnospiraceae bacterium | reverse complement strand
GGTCATTATCTTCGTCACCGATGCCGGAGGAAGAGCTTCATCGGCATTGCTCTCGTAAAGCACTCTGCCCGTCTCCGCCTCGATAAGTATGGCTGATGCCGCGTCAAGCTCGAGCGCCCCTTCCCCCTCGGCGCAGACAGGAAACACGGAAGCGAGAATAAACAGGCAAACCACACAGCAAAATATTCGTTTCTTCATAGCACAATACGCCCTCGGCGCCATCCTCCGTAAAAGTTTTAAAGCTTACAGTAAGAGCTATGCCCTCACCGGCACGCATACGCCGATAAACCTCCGCCGAAGCAAAAAAACGAGCGCACCGCTGCCCTTGCCGCGAAAGCAAAAAGCTCTCTGCCTCCATTCTATTAAATCGCGACGGAATTTATTACCCCCGAGGCATAAAAAAAGCGGTACGACTCAAATGAGCCGTACCGCGTCTGATCAAAGCATCGTGCGACGATTTATTTAACTATAAATTTGTCTATACCCTTTAAGATATCATCGCAGTCATCCGAATGTATGGTGAGATGTATGGGATTAAGCAGATCCAGACTGAATATTCCCATAATAGATTTAGCATCAACTACATAACGTCCGGAAGAAAGATCAATGTCGACATCCTGCATACTTACAATCTCCACAAAATCACGGATATCCTGGATAGTGGAAAGTTTAATATCAACTGTTTTCATTAGCTTCATCCTCCTATGTTTGCTTTAGAAATATATTGTAAAACCAGTATGTGATTTAGGTGTTATAATGCTTGCTCGCAAGTTTTTTTGCGACGCCGTCAATTGACACGTCGGTCGCAAGACAGCAAAAAGCTTTTAAGCTTTTAGGAATTTTAAGAAATAAAATTCCGTACGTGTCAATTATACTACAACCCTTTCTCTTTGTCAATTTATATTGACAACATTCCTTCGAAAAGTTATAATATGACAGATGATTTTTTAAGGATGCGAGGCCGAAAAAATGAAATTCAAGATAGATCACGATCTTCACTGCCACACCTCCCTCTCGGTTTGCTGTGGACGCGAAGAAATGACTCCGGATAATATTTTAGAGCACACAAAGAATTTCGGATACGACACGATATGCTTCACAAATCACTATTGGGATGAAAAGGTGCCGTCCTCCGTTCCGCTAAACGATTTTTACGCGGTGCAGGATACAGAGCATCTGCGCGAGCTCCTGCCGCTCCCGAAAAGGGATGGTATGCGCGTACTGTTCGGCTGTGAGACCGAGATGAACTACAACTTCGAGCTCGGCATCTCGCCCGAGCATTACGATATGTTCGATTTCATCATAATCCCACCGAACCATATGCAGATAAAGGGCTTTGCGCGGAGCCTCGACTGCCGCGAGCTCGACGACATCCGCGAGTTTTACCTTAGGCGGCTCGAGGCTATAACAAAGCTTGATCTGCCCTTTGAGAAGGTTGGTATCGCCCACATGACGGTGAAGCTCACCTTTTTGCGAAACATCGCAGAGCGATACAAAATATTCGACGGAATGGATGAAAAGCGCCTACGTGAGATCTTCTCCTTCTTTGCCGCAAACGGAAGCGGGATAGAGCTCAACGCCAAGTGCTTCCCCGATGACGATACCGAGCATTTCGACTCGTATATGCGTATATATTCGATAGCCAAGGATTGCGGCTGCCGCTTCTACTGCGGAAGCGATGCGCACGCGCTGTCGCATCTCGACGACATGAAAAAAGCCTGCGAGAAAGCGGTAAAAGCGCTTAATTTGACCGAAAGGGACAGATATATCGTACCTTGCCGATGATAATTTGGCTATAAATCCTATTTTTATCGAATAAAATATAATTTTTACAAATACGCCTTGATTTTAAGACTGTTTTTGGCTATAATACTTAATTGGATAATAATATAAAGGAGATAAATCAAATGAGTACAAACGGTTTCTCTTGCCGGTACGCAATGTCTCACGAAGTTGAGAGCATGTCTACCGTCACAAAAGGACCTCACCACGGTCCCGCTCCCATTCCCGAAGAAGGCAATTGGGTAAAAGCTTTTGAAATAAAAGACATAAGCGGACTTTCTCACGGTATAGGTCATTGCGCTCCTCAGCAGGGCGCCTGCAAGCTCACGCTTAACGTCAAAGACGGAGTTATTCAGGAGGCTTTGGTTGAGACCATCGGATGTTCCGGAATGACACACTCTGCCGCTATGGCAGCGGAGATTCTTCAGGGCAAGACAATTCTTGAAGCACTCAATACAGACCTTGTATGCGATGCTATCAACGTTGCTATGCGCGAGATATTCCTCCAGCTGGTATACGGACGTACACAGACCGCCTTCTCCGAGGGTGGACTTCCCGTCGGAGCTTCTCTCGAGGATCTCGGTAAAGGACTTCGCTCCCAGGTCGGAACGATGTTCGCAACAAAGGAAAAGGGCGTTCGCTATCTTGAGATGGCAGAGGGATACATCCTTTCCATGGGACTTGATGAAAACGGCGAAGTAATCGGATACAAATTCGTACACCTCGGCAAAATGCTTGATGCCATAAAGGCCGGAAAAGCTCATAAGGACGCTTATGAGGAAAACGTAAAGACGTACGGCCGCTATGACGAGGCGGTTAAATACATCGACCCGAGAGCTAATTAAGGAGGATACGAATATGTCTAACAATGTTAAGTTCGAAGGAAAAGAAAGAAGATTAGCAAAAATCGAAGCGTGCATGGCAGAGTACGGCATCGCCGATCTCGAGGCTGCACGTGATATATGTGCCGAAAAAGGCATAAACGTTGACGAGATCGTAAAGGGAGTTCAGCCCATCGCGTTCGATAACGCAAGCTGGGCATATACTCTCGGCTGCGCTATCGCAATAAAGAAGGGCATAAAGAATGCAGCTGACGCTGCCGAGGCTATCGGTATCGGACTTCAGGGCTTCTGCATTCCCGGCTCGGTTGCCGAGAACCGCAAGGTTGGTCTCGGACACGGAAACCTCGCAGCTATGCTTCTCCGTGAGGAGACAAAGTGCTTCTGCTTCCTCGCAGGTCACG
>CAZSUR010000161.1:0-3161 GCA_964610075.1 uncultured Lachnospiraceae bacterium | reverse complement strand
GGTGTCCCACGAGATCATAGCATCAAAGCAATAGCTCGCATTGCTCGCGCACACAAGCTCCACGCGACAGCTCCGCGCCGGCACGACAGACGCAAAGCTACGCCGGCGTAAACGGCGGATGTCGCGTGCGAGCGTATAAACCGGAGTCCTTTGATGCAAAGCACTTCCCCACCCAAACACAGCTCAAGCTCCGGCGCGAGCCCTTTGCACCACCGAAAAAACTATAAAATTTGTGCCGCCGGCTGTGGCGGCAGAACGGAGATTAACATGGCTTTATTTGATCTATCAAAACTTTTATCCGAAAACACATATCCCGGCAGAGGAATAGTTATCGGACAATCCCCCGACGGCAAAAAAGCGATGATAGCCTATTTCATCATGGGCAGAAGCGAAAACAGCAGAAACAGAATATTCGAGCGTTTTGACGGCGGTATGCGTACACGCGCCTACGACGAATCGAAGCTGAAGGATCCGAGTCTGATAATATACAACCCCTATCTTTCTGCCTGCGGCGGAAATGCAGACATCATCACAAACGGCGATCAAACAAATACGATCTACGACTTCATAAATTCGGACGATAAGAACGCAAACTCGTTCGAGCAGGCTCTCATGACACGTGAGTTTGAGCCGGACGCTCCCAACTACACCCCCAGAATCTCCGGAATCTGCTATTATTGCCATCCGAGAAGCACCTTCACATATAAGCTTTCCATACTCAAGAGCTCGTCCGGAAATCCCGAGGCGTGCCAGAGATTCTTCTACAATTATCCTCCGATATCCGGAAAGGGACACTTCATACACACCTACAAGTGCGACGGAGATCCCATCCCGTCCTTCTACGGCGAGCCGGAGGAGATAGAGCTCCCCAACACCGCGGCAGAGTTGTCCGAGCTTATATGGAGCAATCTCAATGACGACAACAAGGTATCTCTTTTCGTAAGAAGCGTTGATCTTACCACCGGAGAGACCGAAGAAATCATAACGAACAAAAACAACTAAAGGAGAGGTAAAAGCATGAAAGAATTTGAACTCAAGTACGGTTGCAACCCGAATCAAAAGCCTTCGAGAATATACATGGAGTCGGGAGAGCTGCCGATAGAGGTGCTCTCGGGACGTCCCGGATACATAAACTTCCTCGATGCCTTCAACAGCTGGCAGCTTGTTGCGGAGTTAAAGGAATCGCTCGGTGAGCCGTGCGCTACCTCCTTTAAGCACGTAAGCCCGACAAGTGCGGCGCTTGGAACTCCGCTCAACGACACGCTGAAGAAGATCTATTTCGTTGACGATATCGAGGGACTTGACGACTCTCCCCTCGCCTGCGCGTACGCACGTGCAAGAGGAACAGACAGAATGTCCTCCTTCGGAGATTGGATAGCGCTCAGCGATGTCTGCGACGAGGTAACGGCAAGCATCATAAAGAGAGAGGTCTCCGACGGAGTTATCGCACCCGGATACACTCCGAAGGCGCTTGAGATACTCTCCTCCAAGAGAAAGGGCAACTACAACATCGTTAAGATAGATCCCTCCTATCGCCCCGATCCGATAGAGCGCAAGCAGGTATTCGGAATCACCTTCGAGCAGGGCAGAAACGACCTCAAGATAGACAAAGACTTTATAAGCAACGTCGTAACGAAGAACAAGAACATCCCCGAGGAGGCAAAGCGCGATCTTATAATCTCGCTTATCACGCTTAAATACACGCAGTCCAACTCGGTATGCTACGCATACGACGGTCAGGCGATAGGCGTCGGCGCAGGTCAGCAGTCGCGCATACATTGCACACGCCTCGCCGGAAACAAGGCTGATATATGGCACCTCCGTCAGCATCCGAAGGTGCTCGGACTCGAGTTTGCCGAAAATGTAGGCAGACCCGAAAGAGATAACATCATCGACGTATACATCTCCGACACAAGCGAGGATGTTCTGGGCGATGATGTATGGCAGCCGTTCTTTGCTACCCGTCCCGAGCCTCTCACGGCAGAGGAGAAGAAGGCTTACCTCTCCACTCTCAGCGGAGTTTCGCTCGGTTCTGACGCATTCTTCCCGTTCGGAGACAATATTGAGCGAGCTCACCGCAGCGGCGTTTCCTACATTGCCGAGCCCGGCGGATCCATCCGCGACGAGCTGGTTATCGAGACCTGTGACAGATTCAACATGGCAATGGCGTTCACCGGAATCCGCCTTTTCCATCATTGATAAAAGGAGCTGCTTTTACAATGTCAAAAATACTTATAATAGGCAGCGGCGGACGCGAGCACGCGCTTGCGCTGAAGCTGCATGAAAGCCCGGAGGTCGAGAAGATATACGCGCTTCCCGGCAACGGCGGAATTGCAGATATTGCAGAGTGCGCTCCCATCGGTGCAAAGGACATCGACGGAATAGTAGCCTTTGCAAAGGAGAAAAACATAGATTTCGCGGTGGTGGCACCCGACGATCCTCTCGTTATGGGAGCGGTAGACCGCCTGCACGAGGCAGGGATCAAGTGCTTCGGCCCCGACGCTTCGGCGGCTCGTATCGAGGGAAGCAAGATCTTCTCGAAGGAGCTTATGAAGAAATACGGCATCCCGACAGCGGCGTACGAGGTCTTTACGACCTCGGCAGCAGCGCTCGAATATCTGAAGGGCTGCAGCTATCCTGCGGTAATAAAGGCTGACGGACTGGCTCTCGGCAAGGGCGTTACGATAGCCGAGACGTACGAAGAAGCGGAGGCTGCCGTAAGATCGGCAATGGAGGACAAGGTGTTCGGTGACAGCGGAAGCAGAATAGTCATCGAGGAATACCTCACCGGCCCCGAGGTGTCGGTGCTCAGCTTCACCGACGGAAAAACGATAATCCCCATGGTATCCTCGATGGATCACAAGCGCGCACACGACGGCGATACCGGCCCCAACACCGGAGGCATGGGCACAGTTGCCCCCAACCCCTACTACACAAAGGAAACAGCCGAGCGCTGCATGAAGGAGATATTCCTACCGACGGTAGCCGCTATGCGCGCGGAGGGCTGCCCCTTCAAGGGTTGTCTGTACTTCGGACTGATGCTCACCGAGAACGGCCCCAAGGTAATAGAATACAACTGCCGCTTCGGAGATCCCGAAACGCAGGTGGTGCTCCCTCTGCTTAAGACCGATCTGTTCACTATAATGAAAGCGGTAGAGGAT
>CAZSUR010000160.1:0-3181 GCA_964610075.1 uncultured Lachnospiraceae bacterium | reverse complement strand
CTCGGTCGGCACGGCACAGCTTTTGGCTCAATGCGGTATGCCGCTCCCATGTGCTTCAGCCGAGATAAGCGTGAAGCGAGGCGTGTTCACCCACTTTTCATCGGCAGAGGAGGAGTTCGTTTCGGGAGATACGGCAGGCAGATTCGAGGGGGAGGCGAGAGCGGTCGCAAGGCTGCTTTCACTTGCGGAGCCGAACTCGCTCGTGCTTCTGAACGAGACCTTCCAATCCACCTCGTACGACGAGGGAGCTGCTGCCATCTACAACGTACTGAGGGCGTTGGGACGTATCGGTGTCAGATTCGTTTTCGTTACGCATCTTACCAAGCTGTATGATATGTATGAAAGCGGAGCTGTCATACTGAGCGAAACGTCGGAGGACGAAAAGTACAAGGTGCGCCGTGTAAAATGATAATAAAAAACGGGTCGATATGTTATAATATCGACCCGTTTTCGGGCTTATGCAGATCTTGGATCGTCGCTTTGCGTATTTGCAGGCGGCGATATTTCATTTATTTAAGATATTTGTTGCGCAGCTCGTTCAGAGCGTCCCGGTCGATGTCGAGAGCATCCTTGAAATATCCCTCGACCGAGCCGAACTTTTCTTCCATCGCGTTGTAGATCGAGTCTATATACTCCTCCGCAACGATCGAGAGACCGTATACGAATTCGTGTACCTCGCGTCGGTCGGTTTGACGCATGGCGCGCCGTATATCCTCGTCTCTTGCGGCTGCGACATATTCGTTTGTGAGAAGATAATCACGGCGCACGGTGCTTGACGGGATGCCGAGAGCCTCAAGCGTGAGTATCGTCGCCGTGCCGGCGCGATCCTTTCCTGCGCTGCAATGCCAGAGCACGCTGCCGTCCTCGTTTTCAAGCAGGATCTTAAAGAACCTTCCGTATGCCTCGTTTGCCGTTACCGACGTTATAAGATTGCCGTACATATAAGTCATGTAGTCGGTTGCGCTTTTTCCTTTGGCGAGCATTGCCATCATCGCGTGGACCATCGTGTTTGCCGGATCGGTCTCGTCGCGATCTATGCCTATGATGCTTTCGTTTAATGCCGGGATATGATAATATTTTACTCCCGGGATCTCGGGATCGGGATTCATCGCTCTTTCCGTTTCCGTTCTGAAATCTACTACCGTTTTCAGACGGTATTCGTCTGTCAGCCGTGAAATATCCTCATTCGTCGCTTTGGCTAAAGCTCCGCTCCGCAAAAGCATATGCGGCTTTATCGTTCTGCCGTCGGCACTTGCATAGCCTCCCAGGTCACGTGTGTTCGGGAGCCCTGCAAGGTCTATTCTTTTATGAGTATACATCAATCATTTCCTTTCAAACGTGCTTTTTGAGCTTGCTTTAGGGGAGACCGACGCTTGTGCTGTCCGGTCTCCCCATAGGCTTAATCAAAAAACGGTGTCAAACGTGCGCGGAAGGTGAACTGCTTCTCGTTCAGCTGCCACATGGGGTTGAGCTTGGGGCCGCATGATGCGGATCCGACTCCGCTTTGCTTATAATCGAAGTGGATATAGGTGTTCTTCGACGGAACAAGCTCGTAATCGTGCTTCGCCTCGTTCAATTGCTTCGAGGAGTAGTGCGATGCGTTAAAGGAGAACTCGCCCTCTGCCTCGAGACGCAGTCCGTGGCCGAACAGGGTCGATATTTCCGCCCATTTGGTGTGGCAATGAGCTCCGCTTTCCTGCGGATATACGTAGTGCTCGTAGTTATCCGACACCTTCGAGCGGTAAAGTCCCATCTTTGCACCGTGGTGCTTGTCGAGGTATGCCTCGGTCGGACCGTATCCGAAATAGCGGATATTTTCGGTTCGGTGGGGCATCACAAGCTCAAGTCCGAAGCGCGGCAGGAAGGATACGATCTCGTTCGTATCAACGTCCATGGTTATGCCGATTCCGGGCTTGCGTGTGAGGGTGTAGAGGATATCTACCGATATATGCTTCTCGGCACCTTCAACGCCGAAGGTGAGGCTTGCTTTTACCGCAACTCCGTCCTCGCAGGCGTCGGCACCTATCTGTGTGCAGGTAGTCGTCATGTCACAGAATGCCGCAGCATTCCATTCCTTCATGCATATTACGTTGTCATTGTTTATGTATGCACGCATAGCGCATAGTCTTGCAGGCTCCGCGAGCAGCTCGCGGCCGTTGTCGCATATGTGCTCGAGCAGACCGGAGGCGCGTCCGATGAAGTATACGGTCTCGCCTATCGAAAGCTCAAAGCCGTTCTCCGACTCTGTTATTACGGGAGGATAAGGAAGGAGCACAGCCTCCTTCTCTTGACTTGCGGATGCAAGCTTGAACTGCCTCGAGCCGAGCTCGTCGCCCTCCTTCTGCCACGATGTGGTGCGGCGGGTGTGAGCGGAGAGAGTAACGTAGCACTCGCCCGACATATCGGTGTCAAGGGGCGGCAGGGTGAAGATGTACTTCTCCTGCGGTGCGAGCGTTACATCTATCTTTCCGAAGTGTATCGGCTCGCCGTTGCGCTCAACGGTATAGCGGAGGTCGATGTCGGAGGAGTCCTTAAAATATCGCGTGTTGCGAATCTCAAAGCTGTTGCCGTCCTCCTCGAGTGCTTTGAAGGCGATGGGAGTAAGCACCTGCTTTAATTCGAGCATGGAGGCTCCGGTCGAGCGGTCGGGATATACGAGACCGTCAACGCAGAAGCAACCGTCGTTCGGTGTGTCTCCGAAATCTCCGCCGTAGGTGTATTTATAGCTCTTTCCGTTATCGTCGGTGAGCGCTACCGAATGATCGCAGAACTCCCATACGCAGCCGCCGAGGATGCGGTCGTTCGAATATATCAGATCCCAATACTCGGCAAGATCGCCCGGGCCGTTGCCCATCGCATGGCAGTACTCGCAGAGGAAGAAGGGAAGTGTATACTGCTCATCCTCGAGATATGCCTTTATATGATCTATGGGGGTGTACATTCTGCTTTCGACGTCGGTAGCCTCTGCGTGCTGTACGTCGCACGAGCCGAGGCAGCCGCCCTCGTAGTGGAGGAGTCGCGAGCTGTCGCGTGCGCGGACGTAATCCGCCTGCGCCTTCTGGTTGCAGCCGATATACGACTCGTTTCCGAGCGACCACATGAATATTGATACGTGGTTTTTATCGCGCTCGACCATACGAACAGTGCGGTCGACGTATTCCTTCTCCCATGCCGGATCGTC
>CAZSUR010000159.1:0-3190 GCA_964610075.1 uncultured Lachnospiraceae bacterium | reverse complement strand
TCCCGCGCCGCAAAAGGTGCTTGACAGATACGGGCTCGTGCAAAAAAGGTGCGAGGATAACAAAAAGATATACAAGGACGTTTTAATATATCGCAACGGATATAAGCTGACCCGACTTGACAAGCAGTTTATCACCTCGATTTGCGATTCAAGAAGAAAATATTTGAAATATAACTGACGGCGTTATATATTTTGACCTATCTGCCGTTTTTATTTTGATATACCTTATATCGCGATTGATATATTGGATATAACATTTTAATTATTCCCAAGCTTTTTCGGCGGTGGTATAATAGTGCTGTAAATAAAAAACATATAATTCATGGAGGAAAAAGTTATGGCACGTTTTACATTACCCCGCGATCTCTATCATGGCAAGGGAGCTCTTGAGGCTCTTAAAAATCTCAAGGGAACACGCGCAATGGTTTGCGTAGGCGGCGGTTCTATGAAGCGCTTCGGTTTCCTTGATAAGGTTGTTGCATATCTTAAAGAAGCTGGTATGGAGGTTGAGCTTTTCGAAGGCATCGAGCCCGATCCTTCCGTTGATACGGTTATGCGCGGAGCCGAGGCTATGGAGAAGTTCCAGCCTGATTGGATAGTTGCTATCGGAGGTGGCTCGCCTATCGACGCTGCAAAGGCTATGTGGATCAAGTACGAGCATCCCGAAATCACCTTCGAGCAGATGTGCGTAGTATTCGGAATTCCGGAGCTTCGCAAGAAGGCTCACTTCTGCGCTATCCCCTCGACTTCCGGAACCGCAACAGAGGTTACCGCTTTCTCCGTTATCACAGATTACGAGAAGGGCATCAAGTATCCGCTCGCTGACTTCGAGATCACTCCCGACGTTGCGATCGTTGATCCCGAGCTTGCAGAGACAATGCCGAAGAAGCTTACCGCTCACACAGGTATGGATGCTATGACGCACGCAATCGAAGCGTACGTATCCACCGCAAACTGCGACTTCACCGATCCGCTTGCGATATTCGCAATAAAGATGATCCAGAACGATCTTATCGATTCCTACAACGGTGATATGAGCAAGCGCGCATCCATGCACAATGCTCAGTGCCTTGCAGGTATGGCATTCTCAAATGCACTTCTCGGTATAGTTCACTCCATGGCACATAAGACCGGTGCCGCATTCGAGGATCTCGGAGCACACATCATCCACGGTGCAGCAAACGCTATGTACCTTCCCAAGGTTATCGCCTTCAACGCGAAGGACGAGACCGCGAAGAAGCGCTACGGTGTGATCGCTGACTACATGGGACTCGGCGGAGCAAACGATGACGAAAAGGTTGCAAACCTTATCGCATATCTCCGCGGAATGAACGATGCGCTCAATATTCCTCAGTGCATCAAGAACTACGGACTTGACAGCCTTCCCACAGAGAACGGCTTCGTTCCCGAGGACGTATTCCTTGAGAGACTTCCCGAGATCGCAAAGAACGCAGTTGCGGACGCTTGCACCGGATCCAACCCGAGAGCAATCACTCCCGAAGAGATGGAAAAGCTTCTTAAGTGCTGCTATTACGATACTGAGGTTGATTTCTGATAACGGGTATACCGTAGAATATCTGAAATGGCGGTTGCTGAATTATTCGGTAACCGTCATTTTGCAAATGGAGGTTGAAAAATGTACAAAATAGTTGACAAAAAGATACTGAACCCCACGGTCGTTCAGCTTAAAATAGAGGCTCCCCTGGTAGCCGCAAAGGCGAAGCCCGGGCAGTTTATAATATTGCGTGTCGACGAAGAAGGTGAGCGTATTCCGCTTACCGTTGCAGGAGTTGACAAGACAAACGGAACCGTCAAGATCATATATCAGATCGTCGGCTCGACGACCGAGAAGCTCAGCCACAAGGAGGCAGGAGAGTATCTGCAGGATTTTGTAGGACCTCTCGGAGTTGCTACTCATCTCGACGGACTTAAAAAGGTATGTATCGTCGGCGGAGGCGTCGGCTGTGCTATCGCTATGCCGATAGCAGAGGCGCTTCATGAGGCAGGGGCCGAGGTTACGAGCATAATAGGCTTCAGAAACCGCGATCTGCTCATCCTCGAGGACGAGTTTAAAAGCTGCTCGGATACGCTTCGCGTCATGACCGACGACGGCTCGTACGGCGAGAAGGGAAATGTTACCGTTCCGTTGAAGGAAATGCTCGACTCCGGAAAGCAGTTTGATATGATAATCACGATAGGCCCGCTTATCATGATGAAATTCGTCGTTGCTACGGCAAAGCCCTACGGTACGCCCGTAACAGCTTCGATGAACCCCATAATGATCGACGGAACGGGAATGTGCGGCGGCTGCCGACTCACCCTTAACGTTGACGGAAAAAAGGTCACTAAATTCGCGTGTGTAGACGGCCCGGACTTTAACGGCTACGAGATAGATTTCGACGAGGCTATGTCACGCGGAAGAATGTACGGTGAATTTGAGCGTCACGCTCACGAATCCACCTGTAATCTGTTTAATAAGGAGGTTCGCTGAGATGGCAAAGGCAAATATGTCACCGACACGCAACGCGATGCCCACGCAGGATGCATCGGTTCGCGCACATAATTTCGACGAGGTCGCTCTCGGATACAGCGAGGAGACTGCGATAGATGAGGCTAACAGATGTCTCAACTGCAAAAATATGCCCTGTGTTGAGGGATGTCCGGTAAAGATACACATCCCCGAATTCATACAGAAGATAAAAGAGGGCGATTTCGAGGGCGCATATCAGATAATATCGAAGTCCTCATCGCTTCCGGCTGTATGCGGACGCGTTTGTCCCCAGGAGACCCAGTGCGAGTCAAAGTGTGTTCGCGGAATCAAGGGTGAATCGGTAGGAATCGGAAGACTTGAGAGATTCGTTGCCGATTGGCACAACACCTTCTGCACCGAGGAGCCGGTACGTCCGGAATCGAACGGTCACAAGGTAGCTATTGTAGGTTCCGGTCCCTCCGGACTTACATGTGCCGGAGATCTTGCGAAGAAGGGCTACGAGGTTACGGTTTACGAGGCACTTCATACGGCAGGAGGAGTGCTTGTTTACGGAATTCCGGAATTCCGTCTGCCGAAGGCTATCGTCGCAAAAGAGGTTGAGACGCTCAAAAAGCTCGGCGTTAAGATAGAAACGAACGTAGTTGTCGGAAAGACACTTACGATAGATTTTGCCGCAGCATTGCCCCAGTTTGAGGATAT
>CAZSUR010000158.1:0-3231 GCA_964610075.1 uncultured Lachnospiraceae bacterium | reverse complement strand
GAAGCAAGACGTGCAGAGCTCCTTGAAAGAATGAAATAAAATATATAAATTTACGGAGGTATCACTTATGTTAAAACTTATTGTAGGCGTGAAGGGTTCCGGAAAAACTAAGACTCTTATCGACATGGCAAACGCAGCGCTTGACAAAACTAACGGTGCGGTCGTGTGCATAGAAAAGGGTACAAAGCTTATTCACGAAATCAAATATCAAGCCCGCTTGATAGATACCAATGAGTATAAAGTAACCGATGCAGGAGAGCTCTACGGCTTTATTGCAGGAGTTTACGCAAGCAACCACGACGTTACCGATGTGTTTGTTGATTCCGCTCTCAAGATCTGCAACAACGATATGGATTCGTTTACGAATTTCGTTATGAAGGCTGCGGATTTTGCAGAGGCTCACAACATCAACTTCCTTATGACTTCTTCGCTTCCTGCGGAGGATCTTCCGGCATCGCTTCGTGCGTTTCTGTAATCTATAAAATTATTATAAAGGGGGCTGGACTCAGCCTCCTTTATTTTGTGCGACAAAATATTGTTTCCTGCATAACATAATAGAGAAGAGCGGTTTGATTTGCGCCGCAGCTTCAAAAATGTGAAGGGAGACAAATAAAATGTCAGAAAGCAGAAATTGTTTTCAGAGCATATCTCACGGCGGCGGAAAAGACAGCGTTTGCATAGACTGCAACCGCATCCTCGACAGCTGCAGAGATAAGGATTGCTTTGACGATACAAAGGTTTATCTGACCGGCTTCGGCCAGGAGATAATCGAAAAAACAAGTGCCGTGCGCGTGAAAAGCACAAAGATATGCGGCACAGCCATAAACGTAGAGGCGTTAAAATTCAATCGCGGCTTCTATAAGGTAAACGTTCGCTTCTATGTTAAGCTTGATATCGAGGCTTGTATGTGCGCGGGTCGCTCGCAGGATATCGACGGCATCGCCGTATGCGAGAAAAACGTGATCCTGTACGGAAGCGAAGGAAACGTCAATATCTTCCGCAGCGGAGGCTGCGACGACAGCTTCTGCTCGCCGATACATAGCTGCGAGGCATCGAATAATATGCCGGTAGCTGTGGTAGAGGCGGTAGATCCGATAGCCTTGGGCGTAAAGATCGCGGATAAGCATAAGAGCTGTCGCTGCTGCTGTTCCGCATCCGAGATACCGGACAACGTATGCTGCTGCATAAACGGCCCCGTATCCGACTCCGGCGATTGCGAAAAGCAGCTGCTTGTAACGCTCGGATTTTTCTCGGTAATTCGGCTCGAGCGCCCCGGTCAGTATATGATCCAGGCGACGGCGTATGCGGTACCGGAGAAGGAGTGCGTCCCCGATGACGACGGAGATCCGTGCGCTCTGTTCTCGAAGATGTCCTTCCCACTGGGAGAATTTTATCCGCCGTCCTTTAAGCAACTGAACGGTAAGGACGCGGCAAATCCGAGCTGCGGATGCTCGGATAAATAACGTGACGATGGGTGCTGCGCTCGTTGCACGGCATTGTCGTGTGCATTAAAGCGGCACCTCGGAACCCTTTTGCAATTAAGGGTTCCTTCGGCTTGCGGACAAGCTTTTTATGAAAGGAGGAGATACATACGGACGGCATTGGAACCTATTCCGAGAAGCTGCTTCATGCGTCGCTGAAGGAGTATTTTGAGCCGGATACCTCAAAGCACGAGCAGAAATGCCTCGGCTTTATCGCGGATATACTTGATGGAAATCATATAATCGAGATACAGACCGGCGCGCTTGCGCCTCTTGCAAGGAAGCTCTCGGCATATATCGAGGCAGGCTTTGACGTGACCGTTGTATTTCCCATCGCTCACCGCAAGCGGATCGCCTGGATAGATCCCGAGAGTGGTGAGGTGGTAAAAAAGGCGAGATATTCGCCCAAAACGGGCTCGTTTAACGATGCGATGCGACATCTTTACAGCATACGCGGATTTTTGGGGAACGAGCGACTGGAGATTAAGCTTTTGCTTATGAATATGGACGAGTATCGTCTGCTCGACGGCTGGAGCCGGGATCGCAAAAAAGGCTCGCACCGTGCCGAGCGCGTTCCGCTTGAGATATGCGGCGAGTGTACCATCCGCTCACCGGAGGATCTCGATGTGATGATACCGGCGGATCTGCCGCATCCGTTCAAGGCGAAGGATTATACGAGCCGCGCGCGGCAGACACCGCGCTCCGCGTGGTATTCGCTTAAGCTTCTGTGCGAGCTCGGGCTCATCGAGCAGGTAGGGAAGGAGGGCAAAGCCTTCCTCTACGATACGGTTGAGCGAAGATGAAGAAATATAATAAAAAAGCCGCAGGATGTTTTCCTGCGGCTTTTTTGCGCGCTTTGGCGTTGCTCACGCTGTCGCGGACGGGTGCTTGTTTTCGTGCAGGTCAACCTATGAGCTCCGCCACGAGCTTCGTCTGCGGATAGGTTGCACTTTGCTGTGCTACGGCGACTTTGACGCGCAAATCTCCGAGCCAACAGCTTTTGCGTGTGGTTTTTCGTGCGCAGTTTGGCGCGTGTGATTTTTGTGCACAGTCGGTCGCACAAAAAATCACCGCAGAAGAACCTCTTCTGCGGTGATGGATCTATTTAGTTTGCTTTTTCAAACTCGATGCTGTCGGGAATATACACCTTTTTGATGTCCGCGCCTACCGCACGGAGCTTTCCTACGACGTCGTCGTAGCCGCGCTCGATGTGGCTTATATCCTCGATCTCGGTTCTTCCCTCGGCTGCAAGGCCGGCTATGACCATAGCGGCTCCGGCGCGCAGATCCACCGCACGTACGGGCGCTGCCGACAGCGGCAAGCCTCCCTCTATTATCGCGGTCTTTCCGTCAACCTTGATCGAAGCGCCCATGCGCTTCAGCTCCTCGACATATCTAAATCTGTTATCGTAAACTCCCTCGCTCAGATAGCTTACACCCTCTGCCATGCACATGAGCACGCTTATCTGGGGCTGCATATCGGTTGGAAATCCCGGATAGGGGAGTGTCTTTATATTCACGCGATTGAGCTTTCCCTTGTGCGATACGATAACGTAGTCGTCATATTCCTCCACCTTTACACCCATCTCCTCGAGCTTTGCCGAGATGGATTCAAGATGCTTCGGGATGACGTTTGTTATCTTAAGATTTCCTCTTGTCGCCGCTGCCGCTATCATGTACGTTCCCGCCTCTATCATATCGGGGATTATAGCGTACGTGCAGCCGTGGAGTCGATCGACTCCCTTTATCTT
>CAZSUR010000157.1:0-3264 GCA_964610075.1 uncultured Lachnospiraceae bacterium | reverse complement strand
TCCTGCCGAAGCATAGGAGGCGAAAAGCTTTTCATCTATCACCTTTCCACATGAGGACAAGCCTATTCTGTACATTTTAAAATCTCCTTTATATGCCGACGTTACCGTATCATTATACCACCGATCGTCGCAAAAGACAATATAAGGATCGGCATTTGCGCCATCGTGGGAGGATCATGAGGCGTACGCCCGAAACGAAGCGTGTCACAGCCACGACAGGTCAAAGCCGTGTGCGACGTTCGCACGTGACGTGCTCGAAGCAATGTGTAGTACAACCACATCGCAGCAGAAGCCGCAATCAATTCCGCACCACAGCACAACGCTAAACACATATACTTTGACGGTGCGCTTATAATCCATTTATGTCAATCGCACATCGCTCGTTTCCGCAAAAAAGACCGGCACGGCAAAAGCTGCCGTGCCTACGTCCAGTTATATTATTTTCCGAGCTCTGTCTTTATAACTCTTGCTATCTGCTTTGCCATTATCTTATATCCCGTGGAGTAGTAATGGAACGCATCCTGCTTTCTTGCGTAAAGCTTTCCGTCGATAAGCGAATACAGATCGTTTATCGGGAGGTTGTACTTCTCTGCAAAGCCTCTAACCTTTTCGTTACGCTCAAGCACCTGCTTGTTGAGCTTGGGGTCGTACTGCTCCTTGTGATCCACCATCGTTACCGGAGTGGAGAGCGCCAGAACGAGCTTTGCATCCGGATATTTTTCAAGCATATGGCATACCGCGCGCTCGTAATGCTCGGCATATTCCTCTGCCGACAGATGGAAGCCGTGCAGACCGTTGTTGAAGTGAATAAGGGATATCTTTCCGGTACTCTGCTCGGCGATAGCGTCAAGCGTCGTCAAAAGCGCCGGATTGTCTATTCCCTTTGAGGTAGAAAGAACGTCAGCATTTATGCCGTCGGGCGAAAGCAGCTTGTTCACATGATCGCGATACCCTACCGAGATCGAATCTCCGACCATAAGCACGCGAGTCGAGTCCTTCGACCACGTATCGTTCCACCATATATTGTCCCATTCGTACTTTTCAAGAGTATGCATTATGTTAATCCTCCGTTGTTATGATCTGTTTTAGTTTTTAAGACTGTGAAGCGGTGCCGGGATACGTCCTCCGCGCGAGATAAATCTCGCAGGAGAGGCGTTGTTCACGTCGATGACCGGAGCGTAGCCCAAAAGTCCGCCGAAGTTCACCGTATCGCCGACCTTTGCACCGTACGCCGGGATAAGTCTTACCGCTGTCGTCTTTGTATTCACAACGCCGATAGATATCTCGTCAGCTATAATTCCGCAGATAACATCCTCGGGTATGTCACCGGGAACAACTATCATATCAAGTCCGACCGAGCATACTGCCGTCATAGCCTCAAGCTTTTCAAGGGTAAGAGTTCCGTTCGATACGGCGCTTATCATGCCCTCGTCCTCGGACACCGGGATGAATGCACCCGAAAGTCCTCCGACGTGAGAGGATGCCATAACTCCGCCCTTTTTCACAGCGTCGTTGAGCATCGCGAGAGCTGCCGTCGTTCCGTGTGCTCCGCAGGCCTCGAGTCCCATCTCCTCAAGCACGCGAGCGACCGAGTCGCCTATTGCCGGGGTGGGAGCGAGCGACAGATCGACAATGCCGAACGGCACGCCGAGTCTGCTTGAAGCCTCACTTGCGACAAGCTGTCCCATTCTCGTTATCTTAAAGGCTGTTTTCTTTATTATATCCGCAAGCTCGGAAAGCGAGCAGTCACCTGCCCTCTTTATCGCACTTCTGACAACTCCGGGACCGGATACTCCGACGTTGATGACCGTCTCCGGCTCTCCCATTCCGTGGAATGCGCCTGCCATGAAGGGGTTATCCTCCGGAACATTTGCAAACACGACGAACTTCGCGCAGCCTATCGAATCCTTATCGCGGGTTAGATACGAGGTATCCTTTATTATCTTTCCCATGCGAGCTATCGCATCCATGTTGATGCCGGCTTTGGTCGAGGCAACGTTTACCGATGAGCAGACAAGCTCTGTCTCGCTCAACGCCTGCGGTATCGAGTCAAGGAAGCGCACGGCTGGCTCGCTCATGCCCTTCTGCACGAGAGCGCCGAAGCCTCCGATAAAGTTGACACCCGTCTCCTTTGCCGCACGGTCGAGAGCCTTTGCAAGCTTCACGTATCCGTCGGAGGAGAGCTTTCCTCCTATAAGAGATACCGGAGTTACCGATATTCTCTTATTGATTATCGGAATACCGTATTCCTTTTCTATATCCTCACCTGTTCTTACAAGCTTGGATGCGGTTTTTGTTATCTTATCGTATACCAGCTCACACAGGCGCGACTCGTCCTCGCTAACGCAATCGAAAAGAGAGATTCCCATCGTGATCGTGCGTATATCGAGGTTTTCCTCGCGTATCATGTTTATGGTTTCAAGAATGTCGTTTATGTTTATCATATAACACGCGCCTCAGATCCTGTGCATGGAGTTGAAAATATCCTCATGCATCGTATGTATGTCAAGATTGCTTTCCTTTCCGGCAGCAGAAAGAATATCTACAAAGTCGGTAAAGTGGATTTTCAGCTCATCTATATCAACGAGCATTATCATCGCAAAGTAATCCTTCAGAACGCTCTGCGAAATATCGACAATATTCGCTCCGTGCTCCGCACACAGGCAGCTTACCTTTGCGATAATTCCCATATTATCCTTTCCGGTAACGGTTATAACAGCTTTCATTTAAGAGTCCGCCTTTCATCATCAGTTGCCTATGTTCGGCATACGACTTATATTTTACTATACTTTTCACTTATTTACAAGGCATTACGGCAAAATTTATCGTTTACCGCGCGCAAAATTCTCCTGCGAGCGCAGAATAACGTGATACGCCCCGGCATAAGCATATAAAGGTGGAGGAATAACCGTTATGAGTACGATAATTCAAAAGATCCGACGACACCTAAAAAAGCGCCCGGCGCGCCGTGCGTTTATCGGCACGCTCACGATATGTATGGCAGCGCTGTTACTACTATCCTGCTCGCAGGGAGCGGATAAGGTGTACATCCCCTTTCAAAGCTACCCTTTCGCCATAACAGCCGAGCTCGAGATAAACGGCGGTCGATACACCGCTCGCATCTCAGCCGATTCGGACAGCGATATGACGATAAGCTTTCTCGGAGAAGAATCCATGCGCGGCACCGAGCTTTCATTTTCGGATAATGGGAGATATCTCTGCTGCGGCGAAATAAAAATACCGCTCCCGGCAGGCGAGGAGAGC
>CAZSUR010000156.1:0-3268 GCA_964610075.1 uncultured Lachnospiraceae bacterium | reverse complement strand
GCAGAGGAGTCTGTCCATCGGACGCTCCTTTTCCATATCCTCTTTTATCTCGCGTATAGCCTGGAGCTGAGCCTCGGTCTCGTCGAACTCGAACGACTGCTCGAACTCCTTCTGCATATCGTCGTCGGGCGGGAACGCGTGACCGCGCCTGCGCTGGCGCTCGGCATAGAGGCGGATGAGCTCCTTCGCCATCTCCTTTGCCGCGCCCTTTACCCTTGTTTTCGTCTTTACCCATTCGGTGCCGCCCATGCGCGAGAGCTTGAGCGTGCCGTCCTCGGCGCGTGCGCCAATGTATTTCGATATTATCTCAAGCTGGCCGCACGGCAGATACAGCATATCCGAGCCTGCGTATTTTATCTTGAGATAGTCCTTGGTTATGCCGTCAACCGTGACACTCTGCATTCCCATGTACATACCGATTCCGTGATTTGCGTGAACGATATAGTCGCCCACCTCGAGCTCGGCGTACGAAAGGATCTTTTCCTTTGCGGAGCGCTTGTTCTTTTTCCTCTTTTTGTGAAGCGTATCCCTTCTCGAGTAGCTTCCCTTCGAGTAGCAGTCTGAGAGCACCGCGAGCTTGGATATCGACAGCTCGTAGCCCGGTACGTTTATTCCGCATACGGTGCGAGGGATCTTGGGTGAGGGAGCCGCACCCGATGAGAGCGGGAGGATTGTCGTGCCGTGCTCCGCCATTATCTTCGTCAGATTTTTCTCCGCCGTTTCGTTCTCGCAGAGAATTACCGTCTCAAAGCCTGCCGCACGATAGCTTCCGAGGTCATCCTCCAAAAGCTGCGGATTGTCGGCATAGAGCGAGGTCTGCTTCGTCACGAAATGAAAGCTTCCTGAAAGGCGGATATCGCTTAAGTTGCTTAAAAACGTATCAACTATCACCGCGGCGTGAGCTTCGCAGAAAAGCTCCATGTCCTGCGACGGCTTGCCGTATTTCGCAGCATCCGCCCATACAGCACCCTCCGAGAGAAGCTCGGTCACCGTTTGATTTTGGTGCCACTCGTGCGATTTCAGCCTTTCGGCGCAGGAGTTGTACTCCTGTATTATACAGCTTGATGCTGAGTCGAAATAATCGAGCAGCGACTCGCACTCCGGATATATGAGCGATATGTATTTGTCGGTGAAGCGCAGCTCTCCGCCCGAGCGTACAGCCTCGAGCTCCTCCGAAAACAGCTCCTTTGCCTCGGGCGTTTTTGCTTTCTTTTGATGCTCGCACAGCTTCTGCTCGAGCGCATCTCTCGCCTCGGGCGAGACGAGTATCTCCCTTGCCGGAGTTATAAACATCTCGGAGAGATTTTCGGTTCGGCGCTGGGTTATGATGTCGAAATAGCCCATGCTGTCTATCTCGTCACCGAAGAACTCCATTCTTATCGGCATATCGTATCGGGGAGGAAATATATCGACTATTCCTCCGCGCATGGCGAACTGTCCGGCTCCGTCAACGGTATCGACGCGCACGTATCCGACGAAAGTCAGAAATTCAAGTAGCTCGGCAGGCGAATAGTCGTTGCCTACCGTAAGCCGCAGCTCCGCGCTTTTGAGCACGCGTCGCGGTATTGTGTACTGCAGTGCCGCGTCGGGGACGGTGATGACCACCTTTGCCGCTCCGCTGTCGATCGCGGAGAGCACCGCCAGCCGCTCGTATTCGAACTCGTGGGAGGCTGTGATGTTGTGGAACAGGAAATCCCTGAACGGATAGGTCACGCTCTCTATCCCAAGCTCCGCCAGAGTGTTCTGCGCGCGCACCATCTCCTTTTCATCCGGCACTATAAGCAGGAGAGGGGAGGAGCCTTGCGTAAGATCCTCTGCGAGTGCCGCGTAAAACATCGCGCGTGCTCCCTCGCACAATCCCGTTACCTGCATGGGATGCGGAGTGTGCGCGCTCTTTTGAGCGCTTATATTTTTGATTATTTCGCTGTATTCGCGTTCTTTTCTTATGCTATCGGTAAAAAAACTCATTTTATATGTTGTCCGTTTCGCTTTTGTGGTGTTTCGGCTCAGTTGTAAAGATTCATTGCCCGGTCGATGTTTCCGGCGAGTATGTATTCAAGCGCCTCGTAGCTGTTTTTAAGGCACCCCTCAAGCTTTTCTCTGTCCGCGCGCGGTATCTCGCCCAGCAACCAGCCTACAAGCTCGGCACCGGAGGCGGGATTGCCCACGCCTATCTTTATACGGGGAAAATCCTGGCTTTGGAGGTGGTATATTATATCCTTTATGCCGTTATGACCTCCGTCGCTTCCCTTGCGGCGGATACGCATTTTTCCCACCTCGAGAGAAATGTCATCATATATTATAACGACATTCTCCGGCGGAATCTTGTAGAAAGCCGCCGCGTCGCGTATAGCCTCGCCCGAGCGGTTCATGAAAAGCTGCGGCTTCATCAGGAGCACGCGGTGTCCATGGAGCATGGCATCGGCTGTGAGCGAGTGGAATTTCGAGCGGTTCACCTTCACCGAAAGCTTGTCGGCTATATGATCCATTGCACAAAAGCCGACGTTGTGGCGTGTGCTCTCGTATTCGCTTCCGGGGTTGCCGAGACCTGCGATTATATATTCCACGCTCCCGGTGGGGGAGGGGGACTGTGACTCGATTTTCTTGAAAAGGTCGAATATGTTGCTCATCTGAAATTCCTCTTTCTGCGTATCTGTCTGTATCTGTGTATATGTATCCGCTCGCCGCTGTGGCGAGTCGATTTTGCATATCGGACGTGCGCCGGATGTGCGCTTGTTTTGTCGATATAATCTGCCGACAGGGAGTTGCTGCCATGCGCCGCTGGTTTTCGTGCGGATTCGGACTTCGCACAGCCTTGTCAGCCCGTGCGGATTTCGCATTTTCGCAGGCACCTTCACCCATGCGATAAGGCGAGCGCTCGGCGCAGTCTCACTTCTTTTTGCGGTGCTTCCGCCATCCCGGCTTATCCACCTGCGGTGCCCGTGCTATGGCGAGCGCGTCCCGCTCGACGTCATGCACGACGGTGGAGCCTGCTGCGGTGACGGCGCCTGCGCCTATCCTTACCGGCGCTATAAGATTGGTGTTGCAACCGATGAACGCATCGTCCTCTATTACCGTGCGCGCTTTGCTTATCCCGTCGTAGTTCACGGTGATGCTTCCGCAGCCGAGATTGACCCGCTTGCCAACATCGCTGTCACCGATGTAGGTGAGGTGCGCGGCACTCGAGCTCTCTCCTATATCGGAGTTCTTTATCTCGACAAAATCGCCTATTTTCACGCCTTTTCTTATCCGACAGCCCGGACGCACG
>CAZSUR010000155.1:0-3296 GCA_964610075.1 uncultured Lachnospiraceae bacterium | reverse complement strand
GTGTTCCAGGATCCCTATTCTTCGCTGAACCCTCGTATGACGGTATCCGATATAATCGGTGAGCCGCTTGACATACATAATATGTACAAGACCAGCGAGGAACGCCGCGAAAAGATACTTGAGCTTATGAGCAAGGTGGGACTTAACAGCGAGCACGCTTCACGTTACGCTCACGAGTTCTCGGGCGGTCAGCGCCAGCGTATAGGAATCGCGCGTTCGCTTGCCGTAAACCCCGACTTTATCGTCTGCGACGAGCCGGTATCGGCACTTGACGTTTCGATACAGGCGCAGGTCATAAATATGTTCGACGAGCTTCAGGAGAGCATGGGTCTCACCTATCTCTTCATTGCTCACGATCTGCTGGTCGTTCGCCATATAAGCGACAGGATCGCGGTAATGTATCTTGGAAAGATGGTAGAGCTTGCCTCCTCCGAGGAAATATACAGCAGACCGCTTCATCCGTACTCAAAAGCGCTTATGTCTGCAGTTCCGATCCCGGATCCGCAGTATGCGAGAACACACAGCCGTATACCTCTTACCGGAGATATACCCAGTCCGCTTAACGCTCCTTCCGGATGCCCCTTCCGTACACGTTGCCCGTATGCAAGCGAGCAGTGCGCATGCGAGATGCCGGAGTTCAAGAAGGTAAACCAGGGTCATTTCGTTGCTTGCCATAATATCGACAAGGCGAACTGATCCACCTTTAAAATAGTTAATTATGTGCGTAGCGAGAGCTATCGTGCTTAAGGCTTTCGTTTAATGCTTGATTTTGCGTTCGCACATTTTTAAAAAAATGTAGAAAGGAAAATTACCATGAAGAAAATTCTTGCGTTGGTTCTCTGCTTTGCTTGCGTTTTCAGCATCGCTGCGTGCGGCAAAGATGAAACCACAACCACAGCCAGTGAGATCTCTGTTTGTCTCGCTTCCGAGCCGCAGACTCTCGACCCCGCGCTCAACTCTGCAGTTGACGGCGCAACACTTATAACGCATCTTTTCTCGGGACTTGCTAAATGGTCGCAGGATTCCGAGGGCAAACTCGTGATCGCTCCTGATGCGGTTAAAGAGCTTGTTGAAGGTGTATCCAACGACGATGGAACAATCACATATACCTACACTCTGAGAGACGGTCTCAAGTGGTCCGACGGTAAGGACGTTACCGCTGCAGATTTCGTATTTGCATGGAACCGTGCCGCTGATCCGCTTACCGCTTCCGACTACGGTTATATGTTTGAGGTTGTTAAGGGATACGCTGAAGTTAACGAAATGAAGGAAACCGGCGAGCTTGACGACGAGGGCAATCCTATCACAGAGCGCGCTAATCCCGATGCTCGTCTTGCTGTAACAGCAGTTGACGAAAAGACCATCGAGGTTACTCTTTCTAACCCCGTTGCTTACTGGGATGAGCTTCTTGCTTTCCCGACCTACTTCCCGGTACGTGAAGACGTTGTTTCGAACGAGGCATGGGCTACAGATCCCTCTACCTACATCTGCAACGGCGCTTACACAATGACCGCTTGGGAGCATGACAGCATTATCACTCTTACAAAGAATGATAACTTTGTTGACGCTGATACCATCAAGATGGCGAAGATCAATTTCTACCTCTCCGATGATGCAAACAACATGCTCACAAACTTCGAGAACGGCACATGGCAGCTTATTGACGATGTTCCTACAAACGAAATCTCCAACCTTAAGACAAAGTATCCGGAAGAGTTCGTTGTTGCGGGACAGATCGGTACATACTATGTATGCTGGAACGTAAATGAGAACCTCCTTCCCGAAGGAAACGACCTCACACCTGAAGAGGCTGAGGCAGCTAAGGCTGAGATCCGTAACGCTCTCGCACTTGTAATCGACCGCAACTACGTTGTTGAAGAGATTGCACAGGGCGGACAGCTTCCCGCATCCTCCTTCGTTGCTATGGGTATGACCAACCCCGACGGAACTGAGTTCTACAAGACCGCTGGTGACAGCGAAGACTTCGACGGTTACTACAACGTAAGCAAGGACGCTTTCGATGCTAACTTCGCTTCCGCAGTTGAGACTCTTAAGAAGTACTACACATTTGATGAAGCTACTCAGAAGTTCACAAATGTTCCTACACTCACATACCTCTACAACACCAACGAAAGCCACAAGGCTATCGGAGAATATCTCCAGTCTGCTTTCGCTGCTGTAGGCGTAACAATGAACCTCGAGAATCAGGAGTGGGCTACATTCCTTGAGACTCGTAAGAAAGGCGACTACTCGGTAGCACGTAACGGTTGGCTCGCTGACTACAATGATCCGATATGCTTCCTTGACATGTGGACTACCGCTTCTGGTAACAACGATGTTCAGTTCGGTAAGGGCGATCACGCTGCTCTTAAGATGTACAACCTTGATCTCACATCCCTCGGATATGACATCAAAGTTGAGAACGGAACATGGGCTGAGACCTATGATGTCCTGATCTCCACAATCAAATCCTGCTCTGATACAAACACTCGTTACGAGCTTATGCATCTTGCTGAGGATATGCTTATGGATACCGGATGCATCGTTCCTCTCTACTTCTACACCGACCTTTATATGATCGATGACAGCGTAGAAGGATTCTTCTCTAACCCGCTTGGATACAAGTACTTTATGTATTGCACGATTAAATAAGGTGCTTTGTTAGATAAGAATTTGCTGATCTAAAAAAGAATCTGCCCCGTGACGGTCGCAAGACCGTTACGGGGATTTCTTATATTTTGCGGCATAATTTTTCCGGCTTAATGGAGCGATATTTTTTATGGCGAGAGTTGTATGCTCGACATCGAAACACTTACAGTTTTTAAAAAATATTGATTTACATCATATGGTGAGCTTATCACGACGCATGAAAGGGTGAGATCCCCTCAAACGGCGGGATTTTTGTTGCCGTGAAGATGTGAGCTTGTCGCGGTAGAGAAGATGCGAGGCTTTACAAAACGGATGGTGTTGGTGTACCGATAATCTACAACATGTAGCGAGGGTGTCGGCAAATATAAAACGGACGGTGGGGGAAGTACCTCCACCGTCCGTTTGGACGTCATATGATAGTATGAGAGGTTCTGCTTGCCACCCTCGCGCCGGCGGCGTCGGAGATCGGGTTTGTTCGCGATCTTTAATCCTCGTCGGCACCTATTATAAGCGAGATTATATCCTCCGGCTCGGCTCCGTGTATATAATCCTTTACGTTTTTAAGCGCCGGAGCGAGCTCGGTTGTCGAAAAGTGCTTTCCGATAAGCGATTCTTCAAGCTCGGATATGCTCTTTATGCCGAAATAA
>CAZSUR010000154.1:0-3317 GCA_964610075.1 uncultured Lachnospiraceae bacterium | reverse complement strand
TAAGAACTCCCTGAAAGAACTTTGACGAGTTCTCCCGCCGTGCGGTCGAGGAGTACGGAGTAAACTACATAAAGGGCCAGGTCGGAAAGGTAGCGCCACAGCCGGACGGAAGCCTGCTTGTCCGCGGAGTTGATCTCATCGACAACAAGCAGATACTCATCAACGCCGACATGGTGGTGCTCGCTACGGCGATCGAGCCGGACAAATCGGTTCGCGGCATCGCTACGATGCTCACCGCAAGTATAGATACGAACAACTTCTTAACCGAGGCTCACCCGAAGCTTCGCCCGGTAGAATCACCGACGGCAGGCGTGTTCCTTTCCGGAGTATGCCAGGGCCCGAAGGATATCCCCGAGACGGTAGCTCAGGCAGGAGCCGCTGCGGTAAAGGCGATAGGCCTTCTCGCAAAGGATAAGCTGCTCACAAATCCGTGTACCGCAAAATCGGATACGCTGCTCTGCAACGGCTGCTCCGCTTGCGCTAACGTATGCCCGTACGGTGCGATATCATACGAGGATCAGCTTGTAAACGATCACGGTATACGTGAGACTCGTCGTGTTGCGGTCGTAAACAACGCGCTCTGCCAGGGCTGTGGTGCTTGTACCGTTACCTGCCCATCCGGAGCTATGGATCTTCAGGGCTTCTCAAATAAACAGATAATTGCGGAGGTGGATGCTATATGTCGATAGAAAATAACGGCGAATTCAGACCGAAGATAGTCGCCTTCTGCTGTAACTGGTGCAGCTATGCCGGCGCGGATCTTGCCGGAAGCAGCCGTCTGTCCTATCCGGCAGACGTTAAAATAATACGAGTTCCCTGCTCGTGCCGCGTGAACCCGATGTTCATTCTGCGTGCATTCGAAAAGGGCGCAGACGGAGTTATCATCTGCGGATGCCATCCCGGAGACTGCCATTACAGCACCGGAAACTACTACGCTCGTCGCCGCATGGCTCTGCTCTTCTCCATGCTTGATTACATGGGAGTTGAGCACGGACGCACTCACGTCGAGTGGGTATCGGCGGCAGAGGGAGTTAAATTCTCCGCCACGATGAACAGCTTTGTCGAAAGAATAACGAAGATGGGCAAGAACGTCAGATTGGAGGACTTGAGATGCAGGAAATAATAAACCGCGCAAAGGAGCTCCTCGATAACGGAACGGTAGCCCGTGTGCTCGGCTGGAGAAAGGGCGACCTCTCGTACAACCCCGAGCCTGCGTATTTTGATTCGGCAGACGAGCTCTCCGAGTTCGTTTACAACGGCTTCTGCGGAGCAAATCTCAGCAAGTATCTTATAGAAGCTTCAAAGCTTGATGGGAAAACGCTCGTGCTGCTGAAGCCGTGCGACACTTACAGTTTCAATCAGCTTTTAAAGGAGCACAGAATAGACCGCGACAAGACCTACGTCATCGGTGTCGGCTGCAAGGGCAAGCTCGACATTGAAAAGATAAAGGCTCGCGGCATCAAGGGTATAAAGAGCATATCCTTCGACGCAAACGAGGAAAATCTTATAATCGACACCGTATACGGTGAAAAAACCTGCCCGTATTCCGAGGTAATGCTCGGAAGATGCTACGTCTGCAAGGGCAAGGA
This sequence comes from uncultured Lachnospiraceae bacterium, assembly GCA_964610075.1. Classification (GTDB taxonomy): domain Bacteria; phylum Bacillota; class Clostridia; order Oscillospirales; family CAG-272; genus CAZSUR01. The sequence continues at coordinate 1,728 of CAZSUR010000154.1, read as the reverse complement.
GCACCGCGTATACGACGAGCTTATAGGAGAATCGCGCGAAACCAAGAGTGCTGACCGCTTCGACGAGGTGAAAAAGATCGAAGCTATGTCTCCGGAGGAGAAATTCGAGTTCTTCCGCGGAGAGCTGAGCAAATGCATCCGCTGCAACGCCTGCAGAAACGTCTGCCCTGCGTGCAGCTGCAGAAAATGCGTATTCGACAGCACCAAGTTCGATTCGCAGCAGAAGGCAAACTCGGATTCGTTCGAGGAAAAGATGTTCCATATAATAAGAGCCTTCCATGTTGCCGGAAGATGCACCGACTGCGGCGAATGCTCGAGAGTATGTCCTCAAGGCATACCGCTTCATCTGTTCAACAGAAAGTTTATTAAGGATATAAACGAATTCTATGGCGATTACACCGCAGGTGAGTCGGTAGATTCGGAAAGTCCGCTCACAAGCTTCACCTTCGACGACGTCGAGCCCGGCGTCGAGAAGAACTAAGGAGGAGTAACGATGTATAAGATTAAAAAAGAAGCACTCCCCCGTTTATACGAAGCGATAGCAAAGGAAAACGACCTTTATCTGCCGATAAGAGAGGCAGGAAAGGTAAACTTTGCCGCTTGGACTGCAGATTCGACGGTCGATATTGAGACACTCAAAACCGACAAATCCCCCAAAGACGCATTCTTTCCGCAGAGCGAGAATCTCTACGCCTGCAAAAGGGACGAGAGCGGAATATCCATCGATCCGGAGGCGCTCTGCGATCGCGATTTTGTCATATTCGGCATAAGACCGTGCGACGTTAAGGCGATCGAGGTGCTTGACCGCGTATTCCTTACAGATCCGGTCGATTCCTTCTACGCCGCACGTCGCGAGCACGGAACGATAGTTTCGCTCGCCTGCAGCGAACCGGACGAGACCTGCTTCTGCTCCATTTTTGGAGTCGATCCGGCAGAGCCCACATCGGATGCTGCGGCATGGCTTTCGGGCGACGATCTGTACCTAAAGCCCCTCACCGAAAAGGGCGAGAAGCTCGTATCGCAGCTCGGAGAGCTGCTCGAAGAAGCAAACGAAGACGACTTAACGGCGCTTGACAGCGAAAAGGAGAGCATACGCGAGATAATAAAGCAGCTTCCCTACTCCTCCCTCTCGCTCGAGGGCTGGAACGGAGATGCACTTGCTGAAAAGTTCGACTCCCCCGTATGGGATGAGCTCTACCGTCCCTGCATAGCCTGCGGCTCGTGCACATTCGCCTGCCCGACCTGTCAATGCTATGACATAAAAGACTACAACACCGGAAGCAAGGTGCTTCGTTACCGCTGCTGGGATTCGTGTATGTATTCCGACTTCACCATGATGGCACACGGAAACAACCGCACAAGCCAGCTCCAGCGCTTCCGCCAGAGATTTATGCATAAATTAGTATACTTCCCTGCCAACAACGACGGCATGTATTCGTGCGTCGGCTGCGGAAGATGCATCGAGAAATGCCCTGCTTCGCTTAACATTGTTAAGGTTATAAAGGCTTTCGAAAGACAGGAGGCTGATAAAAAATGAGTGAGTGTACTTGCCACAAGAACTATACGCTTGACACCCTGATACCGCAGGTCGGAGTCATAACCGACATCCGCGACGAGACGCCTGACGTAAAGACCTTCTCGGTAACGGCGGTCGGCGGAGGAAAGCTTTTCGAGCATAAGCCCGGCCAGTGCGCAATGCTTTGCGCTCCCGGAATAAGCGAGGCTATG
>CAZSUR010000153.1:0-3366 GCA_964610075.1 uncultured Lachnospiraceae bacterium | reverse complement strand
AGCTTTATTTTTATTCGCTTACATTCTGTCTATCGTGTCGATGCAGCGCGCTAGCGCTTCACGTTCCTTTTCCCCCGATGCGTTGCGCATCATCTCGCGGAGCTGTGCCGTCATTCTGTCCGAGCTTCGGCTGTATTCTCCCTCCATAGGGCTGTCTGCGTAGCTGTAATGTCCGCGCACGTAGTGCTGTCCGCGCTTTCCGGCATAGCTTGCATCCTCGTCATACTTCTCATACATCTCTATCTTGTACAGATTCTTGAGTATTGTCGATACTGCTTCGAGAGATTGAAGCATACCCGGAGACAGCTTGCCGTATCCGCCAAGCTCGTCAAGCTCATCGCACAACTCTTGCGGTAAGGTGAGCTAAACAGAGATCCCATTTGTCTTTTTTTAAACGAATACAGCCCGAGGGGATATTCCCTTCGGGCTGTTGTGTTCATAGATATTAAATTATCTGCATATAGCTCGCGGAGAGCATGATCACAGCTCTTTTCTGCCGTCTATCGCGCGGAAAAGGGTCATCTCGTCGGCATACTCGAGATCTCCGCCAACCGGAACTCCGTACGCAAGTCGGCTAAGCTTCACGTCGTATTTTCCGAGAAGCTTAGCTATGTACATAGCGGTAGTCTCTCCGTCGACCGTAGGATTGGTGGCAATGATAACCTCTTTTACCTCCTCGTTTGCGATACGTTCGACAAGCTCGGCGATACGTATCTGCTCGGGGCCGCGCCCGTCGATGGGAGATATCGTGCCGCCGAGCACGTGATATACTCCGCGATACTCTTTAACTCGCTCCATCGCCATAAGCGCCTTTGAGTCCTCGACAACGCATATGGTCGAATGATCGCGCGTTACGTCACCGCAAACAGGACAAAGCTCACCCTCGCTTATATTAAAGCAACGAGAGCAATGCCTTACCTCGGTTTTTGCCTTTATCACGGCATCCGCAAACTCGCGAGCGTGCTCCTCGTCAAAATCGAGCACCGAAAAAGCGAGCCTCACCGCGGTCTTTCTTCCTATGCCATCAAGCGTTTGGACTTGTTCGATAAGCCGCTCAAGCGGCAGTATATACTCAGCCATAGCTTAGAACAAGCCCGGGATATTCATTGCACCGGTGATCTTGGACATCTCTTCCTGCTGTGTATCCTCGACCTTTTTGATAGATTCGTTGAACGCAGCCGTAAGCACATCGGTGAGCGTTTCGATATCGTCGGGATCGACTATATCCGGATCTATTTCAAGAGATTTTATCTCCTTCTTTCCGGTGATAACGACCGTAACCGCTCCGCCGCCTGCCTTTACCGTATATTCTCTTTCTTCAAGCTCGGCGGAAAGCTCCTGCATCTGCTCCTGCATCTTCTGAGCCTGTCTGAGCATACCAGACATATTCTGTCCGCCGCCCATTCCCTGGGGAATTCTTGCCTTCATATCTCACAATCTCCTTAATTTATATCTGTAAAATCATCCAAAGCATCGTATTCGAGCTTTTTGTTTTCCTCTAAAACGGTTATGTTATCCTCGGTAAAGCTGCGTCCGAGCTCTCCTGATATCAGCTCCGCCACAAGACGTTTGAGCGAGTCCTTTTCAAGCATACTCTTGTTAAAAGCGTTATTTGTGTAAAGGAGCACTCTGTCGCCCGTGGTGAAAGCTCGCACCGGCTTCAGTATAGCCGCTGTTGCGGAATCGGTCTCCTCGCAGCGCTTGACTATATCTATCCAGCTCCGTATAGACTCCGGCTTTTCACCTCCGTCCGAGTTGCGCGCGCTCACCGTCGCCTTCGCCACGGTATCGCTTGCCGTATCCTCCCTCATATGCTCGGGCTCGGGTGCTTTATTCTCCTGCTTATCCTTCGGCTTTGAGTCAAGCCTCTGTGTCGCAGGTGCTGTCTGCATACCCGATGCGCCAAGTGCACGGATCGAATTTTCAAGCGCGGATATTCTCGCAAGCAAAGCCTCACTTGAGGTGGAAAGTCGATCATCACACATACGCAAAAGGGTCATCTCGGCAACCGAGCGCGAGAGCTCCGAGTTTTTCTGGAAGCTCATGAACGCATCACCGAGCAGCTCCGCGTGATAAAGCAATCTTTCGCCGGTATACGCGTCGGTGAGACGCTTTACGGCATCAAACTCCGTCTCGGTTAGATCAAGATAGTCGGAGGCGTGCTTCGAGGTCTTGACGACCAGCATATCGCGGTAAAAATCTATAAGCTCCTGCCAGAAAACGGTTATATCGGAGGAGGTCGCGTAAAGGTCGGATATCACCTTGAAGATGACCTCGTAATCCTTTGATATTACCGCGTCTACTACCCTCTCAAGCGACTCGCGGAGCCCTACTCCGAGCACATTCGCTATCACCTCGTCGGTGATATGCTTGTCCTCGGACGCACAAAGCTCAAGCATACTTATAGCATCGCGCATACCGCCCTGGGCGTTTCTCGCTATCTTCATCAGCGCCGGAGCGTCGGCAACAATGCCCTCTCGCTCGGATATATACGCAAGGCGTCCGGTTATATCCTGTATGCTTATCCTCTTAAAAGAAAATCTCTGACAGCGCGAGAGTATCGTCGGAGGGATCTTCTGCATCTCGGTGGTGGCAAGTATAAATACCACGTGAGCCGGAGGCTCCTCGAGAGTTTTCAGCAGGGCGTTGAACGCGCTGACCGAAAGCATATGCACCTCATCGATGATATACACTCTTTTTTTGAGCATAGCCGGAAGATATGCGACCTCGTCGCGTATCTCGCGTATATACTCAACTCCGTTGTTGCTTGCAGCATCCATCTCGACAACGTCGGTAGCCGTTCCCTCGGCTATCGCGCGACAAGCCTCACACTCTCCGCAAGGATTGCCGTTCTTCGGTGAGAGGCAGTTTATAGCCTTTGCAAGTATCTTCGCACAAGAGGTCTTTCCCGTTCCTCTCGTACCGCAGAAAAGATATGCATGAGAAGTTTTTTCATTTTCAACTTCGTATTTCAGAACAGAGGTTATATGCGCCTGACCGCAAACGTCGTCGAAGGTCGTGGGGCGCCATTTTCTGTAAAAAGCCTGATACATACCCATCTCTCCCAATATGCTTAAAAAGCGACAATTTAAAAGGCAAGGTGCAAAAGAAGGTCATACACCTTTGATCGAATATAAATCTACGTGCGTTCACCGAGCTTCCGACTCAGAAAAGGCTTCCTTGCGGCACATCGGCGGTAGCTGCTTAATGCTGCTTGGTTCCCCACCTGACATGGTTCGCAGTCGCCGATTGCGCAAGACCCGTTCATCAACACCGAAAGGCACGGCACAGACCGCGCAAATTACACCCTCAAAAAAGGAAACCACCCCTGCTGTAGCGGATTGCAGGTTACAAGGCACCGCTGAC
>CAZSUR010000152.1:0-3421 GCA_964610075.1 uncultured Lachnospiraceae bacterium | reverse complement strand
CAATGCCACAGATGTAATAAGTGTTCTATACTGCCTTATCAACCCGTAGCAAATGACTTGGTATTTTTATTTTTGCCGAAAAACGGCAGCAACTCGGCTATACGGCGGCGCGCGAAGTATCACCGAGTTGCGGTGTATAACCGAGGCACTGCGGACAAACATAGCCACAGTGGTGGGAAGCGCTTGCACGCAACGCAGTAGCGGCAAGCTTTTGCGCCCGGTGTTGCCGCGTACAAAGGGTAGTAGCGCGGAGGAGGAGTCCATGAGCTCGATGCTCAGCTTCCTTTAAGCTTGAGGCGCACCTCGCGGAAGCGCTCGGGAAGCTCGCACAGCTCCATGCTCCGCGGCACCTCGGTCGTGCCGGCGGCTTTAGCCTCGGTGTAGTACCATTCCTTGAATTCAAGTGTGAGAAGAGTACTCTCAAGCTCGCTTATCCGGGCTTTGACCTCCTCTTTTTGGCGAACTATAAGCTCGAGGCGCTCGTCTATCGTCGAATCTCCCTGCATCGCCATATCGACGAAGCGCTTTATATCGCACAACTTCATTCCGGTCTGCTTCAGGCAAGCTATCGTTCGCAGCCATTCGAGATCGCTCTCTTTAAAAACGCGCATACCTCCGCTTGAGCGCTCCGCGAACGGAAGCAGCCCCTCCTTATCGTAATATCTCAAGGTGGATGGCGCCATTCCCAGCTTTTTTGCCGTCTCTCCTATCGTATAAAGCATAATATTCCTCCGTTTTTTTAAAAAGCCATTGACTTAAAGCTAACTTTAACTTGTATAATATACTTTAGGATTATATCATCTTTTATCCTCAATTTCAACAGAACGGAGATGCAAGCCATATGAAAAACGTTAAGCTCTACAACGGTGTCGAGATGCCGATACTCGGTTACGGTGTGTATCAGGTGACAAAAGACGAGTGTGAACGCTGTGTGCGCGATGCGCTCGACGTCGGGTACAGACTTATAGACACCGCTCAATCATATTTTAACGAGGAGGAGGTCGGACGCGCGATCGTTGCCTCCGGTGTGCCGCGAGATGAGCTTTTTGTCACCACCAAGGTGTGGATAGAGCATTACGGCTACGATGAAGCGCGCCGCTCGGTGCTCGAATCCATGCGGAAGCTCAAGGTCGAATATCTCGATCTCTGCCTGCTACATCAGCCGTTCGGTGACGTTTACGGCGCGTATCGCGCGCTCGAGGAGCTGTACGATGAGGGCAAGATCCGCGCTATCGGCATCTCCAACTTCTACCCCGACAGGATGGTGGATATCACATCCTTTGCACGCATAAAGCCGATGGTGAATCAGATAGAGCTCCATCCTCATCACCAGCAGAGCGAGAGCAAGCGCTGGCACGACAAGTACGACGTGAGGGTAGAGGCGTGGGCTCCGTTCGGCGAGGGCAGAGGCGGTATGTTCGAGCTCCACGAGCTTGAGGCGATCGCCGAAAGGCACTCGAAAACGGTGGCGCAGGTGATACTGCGCTGGCATATTCAGTGCGGAATAATCGTTATCCCGAAATCGACGCATATCGAGCGTATGCGCGAGAATTTCGACGTGTTCGATTTCGAGCTCTCGGATGAGGATATGAGCGCCATAGCTGCTCTGGACAAGGGGCAGAGCTCCTTCTTTGCACATACCGATCCCGCGATGGTGGAGTGGTTTGTGCGCATGGTAGAGGAGCGCAAAAATAACAACGATTGCAGAAAAGAGAAGAAAAGCTGGTAAAGGAGAGATAAAATAATGAGCAAGAAGGTATTGATATTATCGGGAAGCCCAAGACAGGGAGGAAACTCGGATATCCTTTGCGACGAGTTCGCACGGGGAGCCTTCGACGCCGGTCACGAGGTCGAAAAGATCCGCGTTGCGGATAAGAAGGTCGGATATTGCAGAGCCTGCTATGCCTGCCGCGACACCGGAAAGTGTGTTATAAAGGATGACATGGCGGAGATACTTGAAAAGATGATCGAATGCGACGTTATGGTGCTCGCAAGCCCGGTGTACTTCTATTCGATCGATGCGCAGCTTAAAGCGGTGATAGACCGCAGCGTTGCGCGTTGGACCGAGGTAAAGGATAAGGAGTTTTACTATATCGTCACCGCAGCCGACAGCGAGCTTGAGTCGACTGACAGCACGCTTGCCTGCTTCCGCGGATACGCCGATTGCGTTGAGGGTGCCATTGAGCGCGGCGTGATATACGGTATGGGCGCGTATGAAAAGGGTGAGGTGCGCTCCACCGATGCGCCTGCACGCGCATACGATGCCGGAAGGAAGGTATAAAGCAAGCGAAAGGTAAAAGCTCGCGAAGTACACACGCAAAAAAATCTCGAAGCTGATGCGCGAAAATGATGAAGGCACACACGCAAAAAGACTTGAGGCGCATACGGGAAATGATTCGAGGTCGTGCACAAAAGGTTCGCACCGCCGCGCATTGCCGCTTGTATGCTGTTCGCCTCAGCGCCGGTGCGTATATGCCGTAGCCGGCAATCTTGTTGAAGCATCGGAGCCGCGAGAGACGCTCCTTTTTGTGCCATCTTATCACAGCTGCGTAATGAACGGCGGACTATCGGGCGCTCCGGCGCCTCTGTGCGAGATGCGATGCTGCTTATCCGAGCATGCCGAGGGCGAACGCACCGGCTGTTTATGAGCCGCCGCGCTTTCACCTCCGAGGTGACAATCGAATGCTGCGAAAATCCCGTTTTTTGAGTAAAACGGGATTTTTATTTTCGTCCTTGCCGTACTTAAAATTTCTTTGAAATTTTTCGGTAAAAGTGTTGCGGCTTCGCCGGTTTTCTGCTATGATTAGCTTATTGGATTTTTAGGAGGCGTTATTATGGATAATAACATTCACAGATTTTCGGTTTCGGTCAATTGTAATTTGCCTGATGAAAATATCAATACGGATGAATTGCAGGATTTTGAAAAGTTTTACGAGGATAACGGAGTTCTCCTTCTCCCGGACAGCTATACCGAGCAGGGCGCTGCAACACGATTGGTGATAAACTGCCATGGCGCCGGCGGAACGGTTGAAAAGGATGATTCGCAGATCGAGCATCATGAGTTTACTCAATATCTTGTGGCGAACGGTTATGCTGTTATGGATGTAAACGGCTTGCCGTATAAATATGCCGAGGAAAACGATATAGATATTCGCAACAATATAGGAAGTCCTATCGCGCTCCGATGCTATATCAAGGCGTACCGCTACTGCATGGAAAACTTCAACCTGAAGCCGGAGGTTTTCGTGAGCGGCAAATCTATGGGTGGAATAAGCAGTACAAACCTGGTTTTAAGCGGAACGATCCCCGTTATCGCGCACGCGGCTTTTTGCCCGGTGCTTGACACATATAATCAAATCTATCTGCATCCGTGGAGCGACGGTGTGCCTAAATATGCATTAGGCAAAATCTACGGCCTTGA
>CAZSUR010000151.1:0-3445 GCA_964610075.1 uncultured Lachnospiraceae bacterium | reverse complement strand
TACGAGAGAGTTGGAGACCGTGTTCCCGCAGAGCTTTACGAGGAGCTCGCAACACTTGAAAAGAATCTCGGCTGAAACGCACGCTGACAAGACATCGCACGGTAGCTTAGGCTGCCATGCAGCGTCGTCGGTGCATCGGTCGTACCTTGCCTGCCTGTCGGCTCACGCAGCCGGCCGGCAGGCATAATCGTTTGCACGCTATTCGAAAGAGGTGTGATCTATATGAAATCATACGATATAACCGAAAAGGACGGCGGAGTTGTCGTCTCCGGGCTCGATTGCTTTTCGGTAGAGCAGGTATTCAACTGCGGACAATGCTTCCGCTTCTCCCCCCTCGAGACGGAGGGAGGAGCTTGTGCATACGGCGGAGTCGTTCACGGAAAATATATAGAGCTGTGGCAGTCGAAGCCGGATGAGCTTGAGATCCGCGGTATAAATGCCGAGGAGTACGAGGGCTATTTTAAGCATTATCTCGCGCTTGACGACGATTACGAGCGTATACGCGCCGAGATGGTGGAGAAGTTCTCGCACGACGATACCTTCATGCGCGCCATGCACTTCGGTCGCGGAATACGTATACTGAATCAGGATACATGGGAAACGCTGTGCTCGTTTATACTCTCGCAGAATAACAATATACCGAGGATATGTGCGCTGATCGAGCAGCTCTCGAAAACGTACGGCGAGCCGATAGACACACCTGTTGGTGTAAAGTACGATTTTCCGACACCTAAGGCTCTTAACATGGCGGGAGAGAAGGGAATATTCGCCTGCCATACAGGATTCAGGGCAAAATATCTTGCCGATGCCGCGGCAAAGGTGCTGACGGCTGAGATAGACCTCTCGCCCGACAACTCCATGAGCACAGAGGAGCTTATCGCTCATCTCTCGAGAATATACGGCGTCGGTCGCAAGGTTGCGTCATGTACCGCGCTTTTTGCCTACGGCCGCAAGGATGCCTTCCCGATAGACGTGTGGATGAAGCGTGTACTTGCCGATTGCTATGACGAGGGCTTTGATCCGTCCGTGTTCGGTGAGTATGCCGGAATAGCACAGCAGTATCTTTTCTATTACGCAAGATTCGGCAAATTCGGTATGCTTGAGGATCTCGCCTAAAGTTTATCGACGATAATACATAAAAATAATAATTTAACGGAGTGTGTAAGATATGGTAGTAATTGAGATGGAAAACGGCGGTATCATAAAGCTTGAGCTTTATCCCGAATACGCGCCGGCAACGGTTGAGAATTTCGAGAGCCTTGTAAAGCGCGGCTTCTACGACGGGCTTATTTTTCACCGAGTTATCTCCGGATTTATGATCCAGGGCGGAGATCCTACCGGAACGGGTATGGGCGGAGCCGAGGAGAATATCAAAGGTGAATTCAAGATAAACGGCTACGATAAGAACACGCTTTCTCACAAGAGAGGCGTAATATCCATGGCGCGCTCGCAGAACTACAACTCCGCAAGCTCGCAGTTCTTTATAATGCACGCGGACGGCGAGTTCCTCGACGGTCAGTATGCGGCATTCGGTAAGGTGGTAGAGGGCATCGAGGTAGTTGACGAGATAGCCTCCGTACCCACCGATTTCTCCGACCGTCCTATGGTCGAGCAGAAGATAAAGACTATTACACTTGAATGATCGTTCGGATAATCGGGGTTATCCCGATATCTCGAAATACATTTTGAAGGGTTAGAGCGTTTTAAAATGATCACTTTGCTTTCAAAACTTTTTATCAAGGACAGAGATAACGTAAACGATCCCGAGGTGCGCACAGCATACGGAGTTTTGTGCGGTATAGTCGGGATAGTGCTGAATGTCATCCTTTTTGTCGGAAAGTTCGTTGCCGGAGCACTCAGCGGCTCGATAGCCGTCACAGCCGACGCGTTCAATAACCTCTCCGATGCCGGCTCGTCGCTTGTGACTATGATAGGCTTCCGTCTTGCCGGACAGAAACCGGATCCGGATCACCCGTTCGGGCACGGAAGGTTTGAATACATATCCGGCTTTATAGTTTCGATAGCCGTGCTGCTGATGGGATTTGAGCTTGCTTCAAGCTCGATCGGTAAGATACTCGAGCCGGAGGGCACCGAGTTTTCGGTGGTATCGGTCGTGATACTTTCGGTTTCGGTGCTGGTAAAGCTCTATATGGCGTTTTACAACAGAAGCGTCGGCAAAAGGATCGGCTCGGCGGCGATATCGGCTACCGCTGCGGATTCGCTCAGCGACAGTATATCGACGGTGGTCGTGCTTGCGTCGACTCTGCTCTCGCATTTTGCCGACATAATGATAGACGGCTGGTGCGGTCTTGCAGTATCTATATTCATATTTATAGCAGGAATCCGCTCGGCAAAGGAGACGGTGAGCCCTCTCCTCGGTCAGCCCCCGGAGCCGGAGTTCGTCCGCTCGGTGCTTGATATAGTAAATTCGAGCGACAGCATCATCGGAATACACGATATGATAGTGCATAACTACGGTCCCGGACGTCTTATGGTATCTCTGCACGCGGAGGTGCCCGCAAACTCGGATTTTCTTGCTGTGCACGATGTTATAGACAATATAGAGCACAGAATAGCGACCGAGCTCGGTTGCTCTGCTGTTATACATATGGACCCGATAGTGGTTGACGACGAGCTTTTAAACGATGCGAAAAGCAAGGTGGCAGGCAGCTTAAAGGAGATCGACGAAGCGATAACGATACACGATTTCCGTATGGTTTCCGGCCCAACGCATACGAATCTGATATTCGATGCGGTGATTCCGTACTCGCTTAAGCTTAGCGAGGATGAGGTAAGAGCAGCGATATGCGAAAGGGTAGAGAGGATAGATCCGAACTACCGTACGGTGGTCGAGATCGACCGCGATTTCGTCGGTAAATGATATAATAAACGCATAAGGCGGAGAGGTAACCTCTCCGCCTTTTTCGCGTGCTCGGGAATGCTGTTTGCGGAGCACGGTAGGCTTTACGTTTTGCTGTATTATCGAGCGATCTTTGCCATCTCCGATAACCTATAATTTAAAACACTTCGTCTCGGCGCATCCTTATTTATCGTGCAATTTTTATCGGTTGTATTTCCTTGTTATGTTGCCGCTGATTGCGCCTTTTAAATATTTTTTATATTTTTTTCGAAAACGTATTGACAAACGTATTATATAGTAATATAATCACATATGAACAAATGCTCATATGAAAAGGAGTTGAAAAATATGGTTGCAAACGATACACCGAAATGCGAGTATATGCACGCTCATGAGGAGATGGTGGAAAAGGTAAATTCCTCAATGCCTGATGAGGAGCTGCTGTATGATCTCGCGGAGCTTTATAAGGTATTCGGAGACAGCACACGCATAAAGATACTGTACGTTCTGTTCGAGACCGAGATGTGCGTATGCGATATCGCTCAACTGCTTAATATAAGCCAGTCGGCTGTTTCTCACCAGCTT
>CAZSUR010000150.1:0-3477 GCA_964610075.1 uncultured Lachnospiraceae bacterium | reverse complement strand
AATAGCATAGTCCAATGGGTATGTCCGCGGAACAGCATCTCTACAGTACCGTAAGCTAACCCTCCGACCGCAAAGACTACGGCATGCTCCGCCGTATATTCGGTTAATTTTTTCATCCGACGCGCCCCTTATATCAATGATATAGCTATCATTGGCAGAAGCGCGTTCTTTCATTCACCGATCGGCATCCTCACGCGCCGGCGGCAGGGACGAGCACGTGCAACATCGCCGGATAAAGGTATCTCGGATGGAAGCGCACTTGTTCAAATGTATTGTACATCAAAAAGCGCTCGATGAAATCGACGACCGGCAAAACGTGTTCGGTACAAGTCGCGCTCGGGCGGAGACATAACTCGGCGAGAGGTATTACTCGTGTAAAAGCTCACTCGGGCAGACGCAAAACTCGTGTAATGGCATTGCCCGGATAAAAGCATCACCCTGCAAAAGCCGCGCTTGATGCAGCGCGCCCTCTCGAGCTGCATCTCACACGATGCGGTTGGATTCAGCCCATCTTTTGCGGCGACGGCGCGTGAGTGCGCAGCTTACCCCACATTCGCAGATGAACAAAGCAACTCCGCATATGCTTATAACAGAGCCGTAGACAAAACAGCTCGGCAGATAGTCGAGCTCTATCAAGTGCTCACCCGGGGACAGCTTCACCGCAAGGAGCGCGCCGGCAGCGCGCATTATCGGCACACGCTCACCGTCGACCTTGACCGCCCAACCCTCGTCATACGGAATGGATGTGTAAAGCACACAGCGCTCATCGCTTGACACTACCTTACCGCTTATATGCGTATCCTCAAAATGCGTAACCTCAAGAGAAGCAGAGGATATCTCGGAAAGCGCTTCGTTTACTGCGCTTGAATTCATCGTGCAGAACAAGCTTCCGCTCGTTTTTATATAAAGATCGTCCGCCTCAAGTGAAACGACTACGTCCAACACGTCGCCCGCCTTATAGCTTCCGATATTCAGCATATACGAGCCCTCGTTCAGATATTTTCCGTAATCGGTGCCGTTCACGCGCACGGTCGTTTCTCGCGAATAATCGGTGGGCAGATACATATAAACATCCCCGTCGGCATTGCAGGTCACGGTATAGCTTATATCCGCCGCGAGAGCGGTATCCTTCACCTTGTATTTCTCATGCCCCGAGACACGCGTTATCGTGCAATTGCTGTATCCTGTACGCATAAAATCGCACTCGGTGAACAGCTCGGCGCGGCGTCCGAGCATGGATGATACGATATCGGTCAAAAACTCAAACGAATCGACCGAATCGTCCGGCGAGAGTGAGAGATAATCCGCATCGACCGCTGCTCCGAGCCGGATGGCGTGATCGTTTCGGTATATATCGTACTCGCTGCCGGAGTAGAATTTATTATATTCGCCCGAATAAAACTCCTTGTCTGAGATAACGTATTTTATACCGAGAAGCGAGTCGGATACTATATTTCCTCCGACGTACTTCGACCAATGAGATTTTGAGGTGTATCCGAAATCTGCGAGCAGCGACACTACCGACGCGTTGAGGGTAGAGGTAGAGCCGGATATTCCGTTAAAATCGAGCGCCATCGAGTCGTTCGTCTTCCGGTGGGTCGTTTTCTCCATACGATAGAAGGCGGAGGCATCGTGCGCTTTTATATAGTTCACAAGCGGCTCGATCTTCTCAAGATAGCCGTTGTACGAATCTCTCGAGCTTATCACAACGTCCTCGTCGAGCGAGATCGTGTTCACGAGCCCGGAAAGGAACAATTCAAGGCATACCGCCACCGCGAGTATGAACTTCGCGCCCTCGCCTATATAGCCGTAGCGCACGGCGTGGAGCACAAAGCAGAGCACCGCCATACATATAATGCTTATCCAAACGCAGTCGATATCCTTTATATAGTCGTACCCTCTTATCTGCGCGCAAAGGAGGCCGAATGACAGCATCACCGCGGTAAGGATTATCACGCGATAGTTTGCCGTTTTAATCGAGCAGAAGCCCTTGTATGCGGCAACGATAAGCACAAAGCAGAGCATAAAGCTGTATCTGTAATTGAGCCAATTCGGCTTCTGCATACCGTGCCAGACAATATCTATAACCGAGCAGTTAAAGCTGAAAAAAAAGAAACCGATAAGTGCAGCGGTACACATTTTTTCTCTTGCGCGGATCTCGGAGGAAAAGAAATACACCGGCAGAAGCAGCAGGGTCAGAAGTCCGCAGTACAAGAACGGAAGCCCCTCCGGGCGCACGGTATCGTACGAGCCCGGGAAAAGCTTGTAGAACATATCGAGGAAGCTGAACTTCTCGTACACCTCGTAGGAGGTCTGCGAAAAGGTCGATTTTCCGAACGAAAGCGAATAGTAGGTCGGCAGTATGATGATAGCCGCTATCGCCGCTGCGGTAAGCGAAAAAACGGTTATTCGCAGAAGCGAGCGCCAAAAGTGTCCGCGCTCCATATAGAAGTTATTCTCATCGTGCGAGTTATGCGCGAAATAGTAGTATATAAAATAGACGACGGTATATATGCACACCATATATCCGATGTAGAAATTCGTGAGCATACAAAGTGAAAGGCTCACGGTGAAGAGCGCAAACCTGCGCTTGATTATAAGCTGCTCGATGCCGAGGGTCAGAAGCGGCAGAAGGATAAGATTGTCTATCCACATCGTGTTGTGAGCTTGAACGACTGCATACGCGGTGAGCGCATATATCGTCGAAAAGGTTATAACTCCGATCTTTCCGGAGCGACGGGAATTGTGAAGATATATTCCCCTCGTAAGGCCCATGCTTCCGGTTTTGAGCAGGATCATGCAAAGGAGCGCTTCGGTCATGTGATCCTTCGGGAAAAGTAGTGTGATAAAGGAAAACGGGCTCGCAAGATAGTACGCGAAAATCCCCATAAACTCTCCGCCGAGCGAACGGCTCCAGGTATAAAGCAGACTTCCGCCGGAAACGAGCTTCTCGCGCAGCTCCTCAAAGAAATAGACGTACTGTCCGTTAAGATCGAGCACAAGAACAGAGTTTGAGCCGAACGGATACACGCCCATCACAATATATATCAGCCACATGATTATAAGCGGCAGGGTAAACGATGCCAAAAGATAGCCGTATTTTTGATAAAATACCTTAAAATTCTCTCTAAACGAGCTGCGCGGAGCTGTTTCTCCGCTTCTGTCTATTCCCTTTTCTATTATTTCAAATCCGTTTGCCAATTGTATCAAAGACCGCCTTTCAACCTTACCTAAAACGGTTTAAACCTGCTCTACCGATTTTACGTTTTTCTCAAGCTTGACCCTTGCAACGATGACCTCGCGTCCGCAGCCGAGGCAGCGGATCTTCACGTCGCTTCCGACGTACGTAGCCTCAAAAATGCTCGAACCGCACAAGTGAGGCTTCTTCATATGCAGCTTATCGCCCTTTTTAAATACGACTATACCCATTTCTCTCACCTCACGTAATATAGCGGTACCAAAACGAAGCTCGTTTGC
>CAZSUR010000149.1:0-3503 GCA_964610075.1 uncultured Lachnospiraceae bacterium | reverse complement strand
GCGGAGACGAGGCAAGGCCTAAGATAGCGAAGCAGTTCCACCTCCCCATTCAGTCGGGAAGCGACCGCGTGCTTGAAATGATGCACAGAAAATACACGGCACAAAGCTATCTCGAGCTTGTCGAGTATATAAAAAAGATGATCCCCGACATCTCGCTCAGCACCGATATAATCGTCGGATTTCCGGGCGAGACCGACGAGGATTTCGAGGACACGCTTCGGATCCTGCGCACGGTGAAATACGACGCACTCTATTCCTTCGTCTACTCTCCGCGCAAGGGCACACCCGCGGCGGAGCTTGAGCAGCTCCCGGACGAGCTGAAGAAAAAGCGCTTTGCCGAGCTGCTTGCGACCCAGAACGAGATACTTCTCGACTCGAACAGACGCTATGTCGGAAAGACTATAAAGGTGCTGGTCGAGGAGCGGAGCAAGACCGATCCCGGCAAGCTAACCGGAAGAAACGAGCACAACAGACTTGTTCATTTTGTCGGAGACGATTCGCTTATCGGAAGCTTTATCGAGCTGAAGATAACCTCCGCCGAAACCTACTTTATCGAAGGAGAGCTTGTAAAATAAGCTCTTTTGAAAGGATGATCATACTTGGCCTTAACACCTATGATGCAGCAATATCTTGAAATAAAAAATCAATACAAGGATGCAATATTGTTTTATCGCCTGGGTGATTTTTACGAAATGTTCTTCGAGGATGCCAAAATCGCCTCGGCGGAGCTCGAGCTGACCCTCACCGGACGAAGCTGCGGCGAGGAGGAGCGCGCTCCCATGTGCGGCGTACCGTATCACAGCGCCGACTCCTATATAGGCAGACTTGTATCAAAGGGATACAAGGTCGTTATATGCGAGCAGATGGAGGATCCGTCGAAAACGAAGGATCTGGTAAAGCGAGACGTAGTCCGCATCGTAACACCCGGAACGGTGATAGATTCAGCGCAGCTCGCCGAGGATAAAAACAATTATCTCGCATCGGTATATCTCTCCGGCTCCGACGTCGGCATATCCTATGCCGATATATCGACGGGTGAGCTTTACGCCGCCTTTTTCAGCGGAAGTGATGCGGAGGATAAGCTCATAAACGAGCTTGCGACCTACTCACCGAAAGAGGTACTGACAAATGTAGCGCTCGACGAGTACTCTGCCCTTTCCATATTTTTGAGCCAGCGTATCGGCGCCGTTGTAAACAAGCTTGACGAATCAAAGTTCGAGTACGGCCATTCGCTTGCATCGCTCATGAAAAGATTCGGCTCAAACGAGATAAACTCCTCAACCGAGCGCTCGCTCGTATGTGCTGTCGGAGCGTTGCTTTCCTATATAGACGAAACACAGCTGAACGAATCCTCGAACATAACAAAGATAAATCTCCGCGCCGACGGACAGTATCTTGAGATCGATGCTGCAACAAGAAGGAATCTCGAGCTGTGCGAAACGATGCGCTCGAAGGAGAAAAAAGGCTCGCTTTTGTGGGTGCTTGATAAAACGAAAACCTCGATGGGTGCTCGTATGCTGAGAAAATGGATCGAATTCCCTCTCATAAACACACGAGCGATAGGACGCCGCCAGAGAGCGGTAGCTGAGCTTGTCGATAACTTCATGCTCCGCGAGGAGCTGGGCGAGATACTGCGAACCGTGCTCGATCTCGACCGACTTATGACAAAGCTCGTATACGGCACAGCCGGAGCTCGCGACCTCAAGGCGATAGCCGCGACGGTATCGGTAATACCCGAGATAAAGGAGCTTCTCGGAGGTGCCGCAAGCGAGGAGCTTTCGGACATCTGCACCTATACCGACGATCTTTCGGATATCTGTCAACTCATAAACTCTGCGATAACCGACGAGCCGCCATTCTCGATAAGAGAGGGCGGATTTATCCGCGATGGCTACAACTCATCGGCGGATGAGCTGAGAAGCATACTCACAAACGGCAAGAGCTATATCGAGCAGATAGCCGAAAAGGAGCGCGAGGCGACCGGTATCAAAAACCTGAAGATTTCCTACAACCGCGTGTTCGGCTATTACATCGAGGTAACAAAATCAAACGTAGCCGACGTTCCGCCGACCTATATACGCAAGCAGACGCTCACCAACTGCGAAAGATATATAACCGAGGAGCTAAAGGAGAAGGAATCGCTTATACTCGGCGCGTCCGAGAAGCTGAACGCCCTCGAATACGAGCTGTTCTGCGATATACGCGACCGCATAGCGGCGCAGATCTCACGTGTGCAGAAGAGCGCCGAGCTGCTTGCAAGGCTCGACGTTTATCTCAGCCTGGCGGAGGTAGCGGTCAAAAACGACTACGTCTGCCCCGAGATCGAATACGGTGACGTGATAAACATAAAGGACGGCAGACATCCCGTAGTCGAGCAGTTCTCGTCCGGCGGCTTCTTTGTCCCGAACGATACCCTGCTTGATACGAATCACAACCGTCTTGCACTTATAACCGGCCCGAATATGGCTGGAAAATCCACCTATATGAGACAGGTGGCGCTCATCACACTTATGGCGCAGCTCGGATCGTTCGTTCCGGCATCCTCCGCCACGATATCGGTGGTGGATAAGATATTCACCCGTGTCGGAGCCTCGGACGATCTCGCATCGGGTCAGTCCACCTTCATGCTCGAGATGAATGAGGTGGCGTACATACTCAAAAACGCGACCAAGCGCAGTCTTATCATATACGACGAGATCGGACGCGGAACAAGCACCTACGACGGAATGAGCATCGCTCACGCCGTCGCAGAGTACACCGCTTCGTCCAAGATCGGAGCAAAGACCCTCTTTGCAACTCACTATCACGAGCTCACCGAGCTTGATAAGACACATTCCGGCATTGTAAACTACAACATAGCCGCAAAGAAGCGCGGAGACGATATAATATTCCTGCGCAAGATAATAAAGGGAGCGGCGGACGACAGCTACGGCATCGAGGTAGCAAAGCTGGCAGGCGTACCGCTCGAGGTAATACGCCGCGCAAAGGAGATACTCCGTTCGCTCGATACAAACGAGCCGAAGCGCCGAAACACTGCCGTCGAGGAGGAAGAAAACAACCTCTCCTTTGACGATATAAAGGCAAAGGATATACGCGAGAAGCTGCTTGAGACGGACGTGAACATACTCACGCCGCTCGAAGCGCTGAATCTAATATACGAGCTCAAAAAGCTCGCAAAATAAGCTGCACCCAACACCCGATCCAACAAGGAAGGAATCTCATACATGGGAAGTATACACGTTCTTGATTATCAGATAGCCAATCTGATAGCCGCCGGCGAGGTCGTTGACCGCCCGGCATCCGTAATAAAGGAGCTGCTTGAAAATTCCATAGACTCGGGCGCCGTCGCCGTAACGGTTGAACTCCAGCACGGCGGTGTTTCGCTTATGCGTGTCACCGACAACGGATGCGGCATGGCGCGAGAGGACGTTCCCGTATCAATAAAGCGACACGCAACAAGTAAGGTAAGAGAAGCGGCGGATCTCGACGGTATAATGACCCTC
>CAZSUR010000148.1:0-3522 GCA_964610075.1 uncultured Lachnospiraceae bacterium | reverse complement strand
GCGTGAATCTTATAACCGATGTCTCGGTGCCGCTTAAGATAGCGCCACAGACCTTTGTAAACGATGTGCTGAAGTTTCAGCTCAACAAAGAATACAACTTCACCGATTGCATTAAAAATTACAACGAAAAGTTCGTCGTGCCGGCAGATAAACGATTCTTCCAGCGCACGATGACCATAGAAAACCTCAAAAAGAAGCTGAAAACGCAGCCTCGCTTCACATTTAGGTACAAAACGCAGCTCTCTCCCGGAGGGCATTGCCATTTTGAGGGTCAAGCTATCCGTATCGAGGGAGTTTTGGGCGAGGGAGAGATATTGCTTGGATTCAGGCACATCGACGACCTCGTTGCAGAGGAGCTGCGCCACAAGTCGGAGCTTGAGGAGCATCTCGAACGCGAGAGGGCACAGGACGAGGTGCTTATGGCTATCGGAAGCAACTACGATGCCATATTTAAGATCGACCTGCAAAACGATTCGTATATCAAGATCCTGTGCAACGACAAGATAAGCTATTATTACGGAGACAATCCCTCGGCGAATGAGATGCTTCGCGACGTATGCAAGCGGATCGTTTCAAAGAAGCATTACGAGCGTATGCGAGACTTTTGCGACCTTAAAGCTCTGGTCGAGCGCCTGCGAGAGCGCGACTTCGTCGAGGCGGAGTGCGTCACGAAAAAGGGTGTATGGCATCGCTCGAGAATGATAGTCAATCGTCGAAGCAAGGATGGAACGGTCACGCATATTCTGTACGTCACGCAGATAATAAACGATGAAAAGGCGTACGAGGAGCATCTTATTGCCAAGGCGGAGTATGCGGATCTTGCAAACCGAACGAAGAACAGCTTTATCTCCCAGGTGGCACACGACATTCGAACGCCGATGAACTCCATACTCGGATTTTTGGAGATAGCCGAATCAAAGCTCGAAAATCACGAGTACGACAAGGCTTACCATAACCTTGAGAAGATACGCAGCGCCGGCGAGTTTCTGGAAAGCCTTGTGAACGACATCCTTGACATCTCCCGAATCGAGGAGGGCAAGTTTGTGCTGCAGTGCGAGCCGGTGAAGCTTACCGATATGCTTGAGGATGTCAAGACCAACATACAGCTCGCCGCAAACAAGAAGGAGCACGCCTTCAGTATGCAGGTGCGTGACGTCTCGCACAATGTGATAGTGACCGACTCCCTGCGGTTCATGCAGATATATACGAATATTCTGACCAATGCCATAAAGTATACTCCGGCAGGAGGTAATATAAGCCTGACGGTGTACCAGGAGGAGCTTCCGGACACCGGCAAGGTCTGCACCGTTGCAGAGATCTCGGATACCGGCATCGGTATGACCGAGGAATTCATGAAGAATATGTTCAACGCCTTCGAGCGCGCGACCGACACGAGGATAAACAAGGTGAGCGGCTACGGGCTCGGGCTCACCATTGTCAAGCAGTTCATTGATATAATGGGCGGCTCGATCACCGCCGAAAGCGAAATAGGCCGGGGCACGACCTTTACGGTTAAGCTTGAGACCGAATATCTCGACGAGGAAGCGCTTGACACAGAGAGCTCGCAGGAGGTGGACGGCAACGTCTGCCGCGGCAAGCACGTGCTTGTGGCGGAGGATAACGAGCTCAACCGCGAGGTTATCACCGAGCTGCTTCGTATGCACGATATAACCTGCGAATGTGCCGAGGACGGAAAAAGCTGCGTGGAGCGCTTTGAGGCGGCTCCGGAGGGTACCTTCGATGCCATTTTCATGGATCTTCAGATGCCTACCATGAACGGAATCGACGCAACGCGGAATATCCGAGGGCTGTCGATACCGTGGGCGAAGACGATCCCGATCATCGCCATGACGGCAAACGCCATGAAGGAGGACGTGAAGAAATGCCTCGATGCAGGCATGAACGCGCATCTTTCAAAGCCGATAGATATGAAGCAGGTGTTGAAAACGCTTGCACAAAACGTAAAATAAACAAAGCAGAGCATTGCCGTGCGGCAACGCTCTGCTTTTTGTATGCTTGAATGATAGCGCGATAAAGAAAGGGCAAAGACAGGCTCAAGGGAACTTGGTGCAAGAGAACGCGGAGCCATTTGGATTCCCTTTAGCGGTATTCAAAGCGGCAAAAGGCTCTACGGCTTGAGCAAAGAAAAAGCCCGCGCCATACGGCGCGGGTCGGTATTATAAAGCTTCATACCTTGTATAAGCCATCCGTTTGGCGGACGGCTCTTTATTTTGCAGGATCGAATTTATACAGGATCGCTTGCTTTCCGTCAAGCTCCTGATCGGACACAAGCTCAAGCGCAGCTTCTCCGGTCATGGGATCTATTATCGCAAGTGCGAGCTCCCGGCGAGCCGTGCCCGAGCCGAGAGAGGATATCTCCGTCTCGCTCTCGAGGCTTTCGCCCGGGAGCAGCTCGGTCAGGTTTATATCAACATCGTATATCTCGACCGTCTCGCCCTGCTCGCGCAGGTAAAGCTTTACCGGGAGGTCGAAATAGAGCGGAGCTGTGCCCGCGTTTTCCCAACGCAGACGAATGAGGTATTTTTCACCGTCGTCAGAGCGCTTTATCTCCATCCGGGTAACTCCAAGCCGGTATCCCACCGCGCGAATAAACTCGCTTGCGGCGTTTTTGTATATCTCGGCGTCGTATTTATCGCTCGAGCTTACCGGCACCTTTGGGCCGATGAATGTGGTGTGCGAGCGCGAAAGAAGCTCGAGCGTTTCCTCCAAGCCCTCGCCGCACAGATGCTCCATCGAAAGCGAGCTTGTGAGCTCCCCGCCGGCCGGCGCGGTTTTCCAGAAGTCGGGCATGGCGTAAAGAGCGCCCGCCTCCCCCGTTTGGGTATACTCGCCGCCGCGCTCGATCCAATCAAGCCATTCGTTTGTGGACTTGGGATCGCCTGCCATATCGTTATACAGTCCGAGTCCGTTGTCACGCGCTCCCTTGAAGGGACGGCGCATGAGCAGCTTCGCCTCGGTGAACGCCTCGATATAATGACTTACGTATTCCTCGCGCACCGCCTCCTGCGGCATGGGAACTATTCCATCCTCGCGCTTGACGTGCCACTCGCCCCAATGACCGAGGCTTCCAAGCTCGACGTAGGAGACAAAGCCGTCCGAGAAATACTCCGCCAAGGCGGATATCGCCGCCTTATGGTATTTTATAAAGATCTCGTTTGAGTAGTTCGGGGAGTAGCCCTTGCCATACGAGGTGTCGTATACGGTGCCGTCTCCTGTCAGCTCATACAGCCAATCGGGGATATCCATATGCGCTTCGTCCCTCGGCTTGTCGCAGATGAAGCGCAGCACCGCGTGCTTGCCCTCCGAGCGCCACAGCTCGATATCATTTGCCTCGGCTATCGCTTCGAAAGCGAAGCTGTCGGGCGAATCCGGTTGCAGCTCGCGGAAGGTGATATCTATATAGACAAGCGAATACTCGGATGCAGCCTTCTTGCTCGTTGCGTCTACCGCAAAGCCCATAAATGGATTTACGACCGAGCGATCGGTCATCTCAAAGTCTCT
>CAZSUR010000147.1:0-3528 GCA_964610075.1 uncultured Lachnospiraceae bacterium | reverse complement strand
TGCAATGCCACAGATGTAATAAGTTTTCTATACTGCCTTATCAACCCGCAGCAAACGTGCATAGGGATTTTTGGGTATGCGCTTATCTTATCAGCCGACCTTTTTGAAGGTCATAATGAAGCCGAAGTCATCATCGTCGGAGCTGAGGGCGAACTCATCCTTGCCGTTGAATTCGTAGTTGTCGTACACCTCGGGGTCGATGTCGTAATCGAGTCCGTCCGAGAGGTAAAGCTTACCTTCCTCTGCCTTGAAGTTTCCTTCGCTGTCAAGATCTGCAAAGTATTCGAGCATTTCCTCTTCGTCGAATGCTTCAGCGAGCATCTCGTCGATATCAATGCCGGAGAGCTCCATGAATTCCTCTACCGAAATTCCAAGCTCGTATTCCTCTATCGTCGAAACGATGTAGTCGTTTAACCAATTTGTAAGTCCGTCTTTGAGAGCTGTTTCGTATGCGCTCAAGACTTCCTTCGCCTGATCGCGATCATGCGCCATCTTGTATGTGCCGTCTTTGTTGAACTCGAGGTTAATCGTAGCGTAGAACTCGTCGATCTTTATGTAGTCGGCAATCTCAGGAGTTTCGGCAAACGCCTCGTTTAACTGATCGGTTATGTCGAACTTGCAGGACCATTTGCCGTAGAACTTCGATTCCTCGGTTCCGCCGACAAAGGTGAGAACTGCTGCGGCTGCTATTGCGATCACAGCGATTCCGGCGATCACTCCGAGGAGTATCTTCGACCAGCCGGATTTCTTTTGAGGTGTCGGAGCAAGGTTCTGGTTCGGATCTGTGTATCCGTAAGAGGTAGCCTGCGGTGCGTCGTTCGGTACTGCCTGTGCCTGTACTTGCTCGGTCGTTACCTGCGGAGCCTCCTCGATTAGGTCGGTGCCGCCGCAGTTGGTGCAAAATTTTGCGGAATCTTCAACGAGAGCTCCGCATCCCTGACACTTTTTGTTCATTGCTTTTTCTCCTTTGCGGTATTATTAATTTAAAAGGTCTTATTCTGATTTTATTATACTTAATAATTTTAGCGTTGTAAATAGATTTTTGCAGATTTTCGTCGGATCCCGTATATTTTTTGTGCAGCTTCGCCGTGCTGCCTCTAATCGGTATAACGCAGGTGTTTTCGGCATATAAATGGAACAAATTCCATTTGTAAGGATAGTGACTGTATTGGAGATGAATTATAAGGAGCGCAGCGAAGCGGTCGCTTGTTATCTGATCGAAAACAAGAGCACGGTGAGATCTACCGCGATCCGTTTTGGGATAAGTAAATCCACCGTACATAAGGATATTTCGGAGAGGCTTAAGAGTGTAAACCGAGGGTTATACGAGCAGGCGAGAGAAATACTCGATATAAACAAGGCGGAGCGGCATCTCCGAGGCGGTGAGGCTACGAAGATAAAGTATAAATCCAAGCTTTTGGAGAGCGAAAAATGAGGACGTAGCGGTATTTATCTATGCTTATTATTCGGTGATCGAGGTAAAATTTGTTATCAGTACGATTCGATATAATTTGCCGCAAATAAGGTGCATAATAATATCGGCGCGATGATTATGTGCCGATATACAGCCGATATATAACAGAAAGGGCTTTTTTCAATGTACAACAAAAAAGAGTGGATAGCAATGCTGTTGGCAGGAGGTCAGGGGAGCAGACTTCACGCTCTCACTCGAAAAAATGCGAAGCCTGCCGTAGGGTTCGGCGGAAAATATCGCATAATAGATTTCACCCTCTCAAATTGCGTGAATTCAGGGATCGATACGGTAGGAGTTCTTACCCAATACCAACCGCTTATCTTGAACGAATACATCGGAAGCGGCGAGCCGTGGGATCTCGACCGCAGGAGCGGAGGAGTGCGGATACTTCCTCCGTATCAAAAGATAAGGGGCTCCGATTGGTATAAGGGAACGGCTAACGCTATATACCAAAATGTTGATTTTATAAAAAGATATTCACCCCGGTACGTTTTGATACTGTCGGGAGATCATATATACAAGATGGATTACTCAGATATGCTCGCTTCGCATATAAAAAAGGAAGCCGAGTGCAGCGTCGCGATAATAGACGTGCCGATAAGTGAAGCCTCCCGCTTCGGGATCATGGAAACGGATGAGAATGGGCGGATAGTCGATTTCGAGGAGAAGCCGGAGCATCCGCGAAGCGGTAACGCCTCGATGGGGGTGTATATATTCAACAGCGAGCTGCTCTACGAATACCTCGAGAGGGATGAGGCACAAGCCGGCTCGACCAATGATTTCGGGCATGACGTTATACCTGCCATGCTTGCCGACGAGCGAAGATTATACGCCTATCGCTTTAACGGATATTGGAAGGATGTCGGAACGATAGAAAGCTTATGGAGCGCCAATATGGATCTTTTGGGAGAAAAGCCGCTTTTCTCGCTCGGTGACAGAAGCTGGAGGATATATTCGCGAAGCGAGCCGCTTATGCCGCACTTTATCGGAAGTGATGCGAAAATCTCCGACTCGATCGTCACCGAGGGGTGCTGTATAGATGGACTCGTTCGGCACTCGGTGCTCTTTAACTCGGTGACGGTTGAGGCCGGGGCGGTTGTGGAAAATTCGGTCGTTATGAAAAACGCTGTTATCGGCAGGCGCGCGAGGATAAGCTGCGCGATAATCGACGAGGGTACCGTTATCGAGGAAGGTGCGGAGATCGGTGAGTGGAACGGCGCGCACGATAAGATAACCGTTATAGGCGAAGCCGGAGCTGCATTTTCCGACGTATAAAAATAAATTCGAAAGAGTGAAAGCTATGTCAAAGACCGCAGGTATAATATTTTCAAATATTCACGATCGAAAAATATCCGAGCTTACAAAGCAGCGAACGATGGCAGCTGTTCCTTTCATGTGCCGCTATCGCTTAGTGGATTTTTCTCTTTCTAATATGGTGAATTGCGGGATCACGAATATAAATATAATAACCCATTGTAACTATAACTCTCTTGTTGAGCATATCGGCTCCGGCAAGGATTGGGATATGGCGCGTCACAGCGGAGGTATACGTCTGCTTTCTCCGTATATAACGGCGTACGCGAACAACCTGAACTCGCTATACGATACTCGGCTTGAGGCGCTGAAAAGCATAGGCTATACGATAGACCGGCTGACCGAAGATCACGTCGTGCTTTCCGACTGCGACGGGATATACAATATGGAGCTCTCTCGAGTGATAGCCTATCACGAGGCAGAGGAGGCGGATATAACTCTCGTTGCCGCAAGCGGTGATGTGCGAGGCTCGTCTGCTCCGATGCTTGTGTTCGACGAAAATATGGAGCTTCGCGATCTTTACACTAAGCCGATAAGCTCGCACTCCGCCACAGGAAATGCGAGCATGAATCTGTGTGTTATCAACACAAGGCTGCTTCGCGAGCTTATGCTCGACGCCGCGGCTCACGATTACACCGATTTCAGCCGTGATATAATAGCCAAAAATATCGGTACGCTTAGGATAAAGGGATATCTGTACGGTGGCTATTATGCGAATATCGGCTCTTTCTCCGACTACT
>CAZSUR010000146.1:1505-3595 GCA_964610075.1 uncultured Lachnospiraceae bacterium | reverse complement strand
TGAGCTTGAAATCTAAGAAAACGCTTATATTCGCTCTGTTTTTGCTTGCTACTGCCGTTGGGCTCACCTTCGGCGGAATGTATGATCTGCAGATATCGACGGCGATAGCCGATCCGAGCCGGCTTTGGGGCAGAATACTTGAGGTCGCAGGCGAGCCGCCAGCACTCTTCCTTACCGGATACAGCTGCTCGCTTGTTATGGAGTATGTGCTTCGCTTTAAAGACAAGCACAAGGCGATACTCGCTGCGCTTGCCATGCTGGGGCTCGTTATTTCGGTCGTATTTCCCACTTTTAACACTTTTGAGTATCTAAGTACCCCCAAAAGCATAAGCTTGCTTCTGACCCCGATAATTTCGATGCTGCTGATCGTTATAGTTACGATAATACACGCAAAAGTAAGTGATGAGTATATAAGAAAGCATTACGATGCCGCGATAACCGTGATCGGTGCAGCGATAACCACACTTATAGTAATATCGCTGATGAAACAGATATGGGGACGCGTTCGCTTCCGTCAGCTTGATTCGGCGGCGGAGCTCGGTCGAGGCTTTACTCCGTGGTATATACCGCAATTCTTTACAGGATACGTTTCCTTCCCGTCGGGTCATACAAGCAACGCAACCGTTATATTTCTGCTTTATCTCTATTTCCCGAAGCAGAAAAGATGGCTCTGCTCTGCCCTTGCGCTCTGGATAATCCTCGTTGCCGCGAGCCGTGTGTTCGTCGGAGCACACTATCTCTCCGACGTTGTCGCGGGATGTGCCGTCACCTCGCTTATATGCTTTATTTGGATAAACCGAATGAGAAAAATGCAAAGCTCGAGGCGCTAAAAACGAAAAAATCAAAATCCTCGCATATTGCCGGTGCAATTTTGCGAGGATTTTTTTGGCTAAACATAACCCCACCGAGTCGGTGATATCCCGGCTCGATGGGGCTTCGCTTTTTATCTTACCCTTACGTCAAAATGATTTTTGCATCTCGGGCATGAAACGCTGTGCTCTCCTTTTGTCTTCGGCAGTCTGAGCACCGCCTTGCATCGGGGGCATTTTCTGTATATGTGCGTTTTTCTGTCCTTTATGCGATCCTTTTGAAGCTTGAAGAACGCCTTTGCTCTGTTTATTATATCATTTGATCTGAAATATCGCGAGAATTTCAGGTATTTTTCGTTCTCGGCGCGGCGCTTGACCACATTCCTTGATAAAAATCTGAATATAAAGTAGATGATAAAGGCGTATTCAATAATATACAGGATCATCGAGCGGACGAACGCGTTTGCTATGGCGATTATCAAGCCGAATATCAGGATGAACTTTCCGAGCTCGTCGGGGCCGTTGCGTCCTATCATAAATCTGTATAGCTTTTGTCTGAAATTCATTATAATCCCTTTCTTCAGCCTTTCAGCCTTGAATCTATAATAATTTCCTCCGATGCATAAAATTCAATGGTCGTGCTGTCTCCCTTATTGAGAATAAGGGCTTTGGGGTATTCCTTAACACTCACCTTGTAATATACCTCACCCTCGTCAAGTGATATGAACATATAGGTGTTTCCGTCTATTACAGCCGAGCGTAAATCGGTGATCGTGCCGGTTATCGTCTCGAGAGGCATCTCCGCCTCGTCGGGTTTCTCATCGGTCACGATATCGTTTGTTTTCATTGCCTCGACGTAATTTTCAAGGCAGTTTTCAACCGAGCTTCCGGTAGCGACTATCTGGTACTGCTGTACGTTTACCATGGCATACATCTTCACAAGCCCTGCGTCATCCTTCAGCGCCATAAAATATGTCGGCTGATCGGATATATTCAAAAGCAGCGGGAATGTCGAGGTGTAGCTGTACTGCTGTACCGCTCCCTCTGCCGATGACATGGCGGAATACTCCTCTGCCCCGGCGCAGGAATAGAATTTCGCTTCCTTTGTTCTCTGGTTTACAAGGATAAAGCCGATATTTCCTCTGTCTCCGGTGACCGATGTGATGCCTGTATATACCCATACGTCGTCATCGAGCGCTATATAGTTATAGCCTCCGGTAGTAGCCGTGCAATTCTTCTGACCGAACATCGAGTTCCAGAAGCCCTCGCGGTATTTGCCGT
>CAZSUR010000146.1:0-1495 GCA_964610075.1 uncultured Lachnospiraceae bacterium | reverse complement strand
ATGATATCGGACGGGTGTACCCTATCCACCCAGGTGGGTATGTCTGCATTGTCGAGATACTCCGCCTCGCCGGTTATCGCGTTTAGGAGCACCGCGCCAACGGCATCCTCGCCGTTAAAGAGTCCAATGCGCTTTTCTATGACCGAGGCAACCCAATACGGAGTTCCGTCCTCGTTGATCTCAAAGTTGACGTCGGAGAATATCTTTGTCGGATATTTGAATCTGAGATATCGATCGAGATCGCGGCTGAAGTATTCGGAGGGCGAATACTTTATTCCCTCCTCCAAACGCACGACGTTGACCTCCTGCGTTGCCATGTCTATTATCATGTAAGCAGGTATTCCTTGCGAGCGGTTTGCGATCCACTTAAAGAAGCTGCCGTAATCGAGATGCGCGACGCGCACCGCGGTATCGCGGTAGTTTATCTGTGCTGATGCCGGATCGACCTCGAACTGCGATACAAGATCGGAGAGCTCGCCGAGCTTTCTGTTTGCCAGATTGTTTGCCGAATCCTTATCGAGCATGGGAAT
This sequence comes from uncultured Lachnospiraceae bacterium, assembly GCA_964610075.1. Classification (GTDB taxonomy): domain Bacteria; phylum Bacillota; class Clostridia; order Oscillospirales; family CAG-272; genus CAZSUR01. Next base: position 965 of record CAZSUR010000146.1, on the reverse strand, counting down.
ATGCCCGAAGGATATTTCGTCTACCTCCTCGGCAAAGTTGCCATCCTTAACCTGAAGAAGCGAGGCGTAATCATCCGAGCGGAATATCACCATTCCGCATACCGAGCCGAGTATAACTATCGCTAAGATGATTCCGGTATAAATAAGCGGTATCCGAAGGGCTTTTTTGCTCGCTTTTTGCGCGTTAGCGTCGGTATCGGAGAGAAGCAGCATTGATACGGTAAATATCGCTCCGAGGATGAAAAGGAACCAATAAAATCCGTACGAATGGATATTTATCGCCGGCAGCTCTACGTAGAAATACGCTGCTCCGAGGATAATTGTTATTGCAAGGCTCACAAGCGTGCAAGGCACGGGGCTCAGACGAAGTCTTGAGCTTCGACTGATGCCCTTTGATTGAAACGATCCGAAAAACGTCATGATAATGCTCCTTTACAGGTGATCTTACCTATTGATTTTACAGCTTGTGCTATATGAAGTCAAGCCCTGATCAGTCAAGCTCCTTTAGACCGGTGTACAGCTCATAATAGCGTCCCTTGAGCTTGAGCAGCTCGTCGTGGTCGCCTCTCTCGATGATAGAGCCGTTCTCGAGCACCATGATAGCGTTCGAGTTTCGAACTGTTGAAAGACGGTGAGCTATGACAAAGGTCGTGCGGTTCTTCATAAGGCGATCCATACCGTGCTCTATGTGGCGCTCGGTTCTGGTATCGACAGAGCTTGTCGCCTCGTCGAGTACAAGTATCGGAGCCTTGGAAAGAGATGCTCTCGCTATATTGAGAAGCTGTCGCTGTCCCTGCGAGAGGTTTGCACCGTCTCCCTCTATTACCGTCTGATATCCGTTCGAGAGGCGCATAATGAAGCTGTGAGCGCTTGCTACCTTCGCCGCCTCGATTACCTCCTCGTCGGTCGCGTCTATTCTGCCGTAGCGGATGTTGTCCATTATAGTACCGCTGAACAGATGTGTA
>CAZSUR010000145.1:0-3766 GCA_964610075.1 uncultured Lachnospiraceae bacterium | reverse complement strand
CTGCTTTTCCTTTTCCTCGTCGGTGAACTTGATACGACGATCCTCGCCCAAGAACTCGACCGACTCGGGGTTATCGTCGCGTCCCTCCTTGCAATGCTCTTTAGTCCATGCAAGTGCGCGCTGATAATCCTCCTCGTTGTAGATTCCCTCCTCCATACGGCGGAGTATCTCGACCTCGTCGACCGATTCGACGCGCATACCAAGATAGGATTCCATGAAATCCTGATCTATTATAGAACCGGCAATGCCCATGCACTGAGAGCCTATCTGCAGGTACGATTTTCCGCGCATGGTAGCAACAGCGATAGCCGCGCGACCGAAGCGGAGCAGCTTCTCACGAACGTCGTCGGGTATCTCGGTTATCTGGTCGCGGTCCTGAACCTCGTGTCCGTAGATTCCGAAAGCGGGCAGACCCTTCTGCGCGTGACCTGCCAGAACTGCGGCAAGGTAAACTGCGCCCGGACGCTCGGTTCCGTTAAAGCCCCAAACTCCCTTTATGGTGTGGGGATCCATATCCATAGTCTCTGAGCCGTAGCACCAGCACGGGGTTACGGAAAGTGTGATATCAACGCCCTCCTTCTTGAACTTATCCGCGCAAGCGGCAGCCTCCGGCACACGTCCTATCGACGTATCCGCAAGCACTACCTTTACCGGCTCGCCGTTGGAATAATGAAGATTTTCCTCGAAAAGCTTCTTCGCTGCGTTTGCCATAGCCCACACCTGGGGCTCGAGGCTTTCGCGGAGCATCATCGGTCCGCGTCTTCCGTCAACTATCGGACGGATTCCGATTACGGGATAATCACCCGTGTATCTGTTTTTTGCCATTTCTTTCACTCCCGTAAAATAAATTTAATATGTAATTCTGCAAAACGAATACTTTTTAAAAGCAAAAACTATCCGAGAGAGCGCAAAAGCTCTCCTACAAATTTATTTTATAACTTATGCACCTCTTTTACAATAGCTTAAACGGCGATAAGATTCACAATAATCGACACAAAAACGAGCATTTCATATTGCACGTAAGATGCAGATATGCTATAATAACGGTAGCAAAATAAATATAATTTCAACAAACGGGAGTGAAATCTCCCCGCGAAGTTGTTGCTTTTATCCAAAATTGACTCAATCCCCAAAAAGCAATAATCAACACTTTGAGACATAATGCAAGGAGCTGCGATGAGAGAGGAACGTCTTGACAATATCTACACCGAAAAAAGAAGAATATCATACACGAATGCGGACGTCATAAAGCTCAACACGCGATGTCTGTACGCTGGCAAGCTCGAGCGCGTCAAAAAGTGGCAGGAGAAGCTGCACAGCCATCCGTTCTGCGAGATACTGTTCGTTTTTTCGGGCAGCGGCGAGACGGTGATAGACGATCGCGCCTATCCCATAAAAAAGGGAGATATAATCATCTACAACCGCGGCACGACCCACCGCGAGTCTACCTCGGCGCAGTCCGGGCTCGAGATGGGCTTCTTCGGCATCACCGATTTCCATATAAACGAGCTGCCGAAGGATTGCTTGATCTCCCCCTCCTCCGCTCCGGTGATAAGCACAGGAGAGGACGAGGAGCGCCTCCGCTTTTATTTCGATACGTTGGTATCCGAGGCGGAGCAGGAAGAAAAATACAACGAGCTCATAGCAAAATATCTGGCTCGGCTGATACTTATAGACATACTGCGGCTTGCCGATATATCCGAGGCTAAATTCGTCACAAACGCGATAGTCAGCCGGATACACAGCTATGTGGACAACAACTTTACGACCATCACCACCCTTGACGGCATATGCAGCGAGCTGCACGTGAGTCGTTATTACGTATCGCACGTGTTCAAGCAATACGTCGGACGCTCGCCCATGCAATACATCACCGAAAAGAGGATCGAGCTCGCGAAAAAGCTGCTGCAGGAGACCGACCTCACCGCGACCGAGATAGGCGAGCGGTGCGGATATTTCGATCACGCGCTGTTTTTCAAGGCATTCAAGCGTGTTTCGGGGGTTACTCCGATGGCGTTCAGAGCCTCGCATCCGGGCACGAAATCCGGCGGAGAATAAAATCAAACGTCCTCCCACGCTACGCGCAAAGCGCGAGTGCGCGAAAGGACGTTTTTTGCAAAATGCAAAAGACGGCAAAAGCCTCGGCCCGACCGCCGCGCGGCAAAGGCATAGCCTTGTGCCGACGCGGTCATGAGGCAGCTCTCACCGTCCCTTTTTCGACATTGTTAATTTGTATACAAGCGCACGCGCTCCGCCATGCGCAAAGTCGCTATTATTTCACAACGCCCTTCTGGAGCATTACATTTGCGTATATCGCGCTCTCGCCGGTGGCGATAATGCAATAGCACTTGCGTGCCTCGTCGTAAAAGTCGAAGCGATCGATATTGCCGATAGCGTCGCGTCCGCGCGGATCGTGCTTCTCTACTATCTCGGCATATTTGTCCCAGATGGGAGTCTCTACCTTGCCCTTGTCGCAGCCCATAAGCTGCATGAGCACGACAGGATTCTCAACGTACGTATCAAGCGGAAATACCTGAAGAATGGCATCGAGTATCTCGGGCACGCCGTGTCCGTCCATGCGGATGACTATCGCATCCTTGCCCATAGATTCAGCCGGGAAGTTTCCGTCGGCAATGCATATTCTGTCGCTGTGTCCCATCTCGCAAAGGACCTTTAACAGCTCAGGCGATAAAATTTTAGGAATCGATTTCAACATAGCTGTACACCTCGTTCGGTTTTTCTTTATTCTAACATACACGCGCATACTTTGTCAAAGCCCACGCGCTGCGCTCCTTTATATGCTCGGCTTTATCTTCTTGAACGCCTCGTAAAGCAAAAGCCCGAGCACAAGTCCGCAGACTCCCTGCACACCGTTTGCCGGGACGTTGAGAAGGGACGGCGGAAAGCCGTACAGCACGCCCTCAAAAAGGAAATATCCGAGTATCATGAACAGCTCCGCCAAGGCTCCGCCGAGAAGTCTTGCGAAAAGCTCCTTTTTGCGCCCGAGGATATGCTTTGCACAGAAATATGCGATAAGCGCCATCACTCCCTTTATAAAGAAGGTAGCGACGGCATAGACGACGTATCCGGAAAAGAGATCCGCCAAGGCGGAGCCGAGTCCGGCGGCAAGAAATCCGTATGTCGGAGGGAGCAGCCAACCGGAGAGCAGCACGATGCAATCCCCGGGATTTATGTAGCCGCTCAGCGGAGACGGTATCTTTATTATCATGGTCGCAACGCACACAAGCGCGGCAAAAAGCGATGCCATAACTACCTTTTGAGTTGTGTTTTTCGTGGCTTTTTCCATATTTCATACACCTCTTGACCGTGGGAAACAGATAGCGCTATCGACCGGCGCAAAATAGCCGTAGTGTCGCGCAGCAGCGGTGAATCGCAAGCAGGAGCGCTTACGCAACGCGGGCGCAAGCGTTTTTGGCGACAGCGCGAATAGCATAGTTTCACAAGCGCGAGCGTTTGTGAAACGGCACTGCAGACAGCGCAGCATCACAAGAGCGAGCGCTTACGCAATGCAGGGACGATATCGCCCAGATGCCGCACAAGCGTGATCACGACGGAGTTGCCGTATACCGTCTCGAGCAGCATCACACCGGCGTCACGCAGCACAAACATGAACGAAGCATTTACGCAAGCAGCACCGCCGGATCGAAAGCTTGGGTTAATTATACTCCCGATTTTCGCACGATTCAATACGTTTTTTGTATTTTTTCGAATTTTTGCGCCGTCAATTTACCGCTCCGCGCAACAT
>CAZSUR010000144.1:0-3778 GCA_964610075.1 uncultured Lachnospiraceae bacterium | reverse complement strand
AGGCTCGGTAGTCGTACCCGATTTTGAGATAACGTTTATGCAAACGTCTCTGCCCTCGCAGATCGAGAGAAGCTCGTTAAGATAGGAGGAGCTTATATCCTTACCTGCAAAGTATATATCGGGAGTGTCCTTTTTAAGGTTGTTGTACATCGGGGAGTTTATAAACTCGATCGCAGCACGTGCGCCGAGATAGGATCCGCCTATACCTATAACTATAAAGACATCGCAGCTATTTTTGATCTTTTCAGCCGCAGCCTTTATTCTAACGTATTCTTCCTTATCGTAATTCTCAGGAAGGTCTACCCAACCGAGAAAATCGCTGCCCTCGCCGTTACGATTCAGAACGAGAGAACGAGCATTGTCTACCTCTTTCTGCATTGCCGCAAGCTCGTTTTCTCCGACAAAGCCCGAAAGATATTTCTGTGAAAGTTTAAGCGCCATAAAACAAAATCCGTCCTTCTGTATACCATTTGCTTTGCTTTGGCACGTCCCGAAGCGAATACGTCACCGTCACGCGCCGAAGCCTAACTTATCTTTATCTTTATTTTACTACAATACAGCGATTATTGCAATACCAATTTGCTAATTTTCTTCACTTTTCGAAAAATGAAACCGAGCTCCGCCGCTTGTACTTTTCACCGGGTGCACGTGCCTACAGCTCCGCTACTCCCGTGAGGTCAAACGGAGGGATAAAGCTCTCGCTTGCCGCCTCCCCATCCTGTATAAACGCGCGAGTTACTCCAATATCGACGGCATGATCGACCACCGAATCGTATTCCTCCGCCGTCACCGTGCGTCCGAGCTCGTCAAGCGACAGTCCGGGCGGCGGTGTATATTGGCTCATTATGCTTATATATACCGAGTCCCTGTAGCGATCGTAGATATACTCTATTATCCGCTTCGATTCCTCGGCGCAGCCCGGCAGCACAAGATGCCGCACTATAACTCCGGAGAGCATGATGCCGTCCGGGTCAAGCACCGGCTCGCCGCGCCGACGCACCATCTCGTCGAGCGCAGCCATTGCCACCTCCGGATAGTCGGGAGCGGCGGAGTACCGTCCTGCCGTATCCGCGTAAAAATACTTAAAATCCGGCATATAGATATCAACAACTCCGTCAAGTGAGCGCAGAGTTTCCACCCTTTCATAACCTCCGCAGTTGAATATCACCGGCAGGCTGAGTCCTTTGGCGCGAGCCGTGCGAACGCTCCTTGCTATCGCATCCGAATAATGCGTTCCGGTAACGAGATTTATATTGTGCGCGCCCTCTCTCTCGAGCTTGAGGTAGGCTTTAACCAGCTTGTCCTCGGTAAGCTCTATCCCTGCCTCTCCGCGGCTTATCTCCGCGTTTTGGCAGTAGACGCAATGAAGCGGACAGCCCGAAAAGAATACCGCACCCGAGCCTCTCTGTCCGGATATGCAGGGCTCCTCCCAAAAATGGAGTGCCGCTCTCGCCACACGCACCGTATTGCGCCGAGCTATGCCGCACACTCCGGCGTCTCCGCCGTCTCTGTCCGCTCCGCATAGGCGCGGACACATTCTGCATTCCATATTTTAAGCCTCACATCTTGATCTTTATACGATTCTCGCTCGTACCTGCCGCGTTCGTCTCACCGACGCACTTGCACAATGCTCAAAGTCACCCTTGCGCGGGCAAAAATGCGACAGAAGAGCGAAAATCGCAAGCACAACAGTGTATCATTCATATCCGCGAGCTTTTTAGTCCTCAAAACTGCGTATCAGACCGCAAAGCCTCCGTCAACACCGATAACCTGACCGGTTATAAAGGACGCATCCTCCGAGCATAAATAGTAGACAAGTGATGCGACCTCCTCGGGCGAGCCGATACGACCAAGCGGAGTCTGTTCCGCAAGCTCGGCTTTTGCCGCCTCATCGAGATGCGCGTTCATGTCGGTCTCTATCACTCCGGGAGTGACGCAGTTCACCCTTATACCCGACGGGCCTACCTCCTTCGCCAGAGCTTTTGTCAGCCCGATCACAGCCGCTTTCGAGGCGGAGTACGCCACCTCGCACGAGGCGCCGGTGACCCCCCACATGGAGGATATATTGACGATACTTCCCTCTCCGGCGCGCAGCATATCCGGAAGTGCCCGGTGGATGCAGTTGTACACCCCGGTAACGTTCACCGACATGAGCCGCTGCCATTCGTCCTCGGTCATATCCTGGAAAAGCCCGACCTGAGATATCGCCGCATTGTTCACGATGGCGCTCGGAGCCGAGTGATGCTGTCTGAATATCTCGTACGCACGCTCGACCGCCGCCGCATCCGCTACATCCGCGCACACAGCGCAGGCCCCCGTCTCGCGCGCGAGACTTTCCGCTTTGTCGGCGGAGGAATGATACAGGAAATAAACGTCCCAGCCGCGGCTTGAAAACAAGCGCACCGCAGCCGCTCCTATCCCTCTCGAGCCTCCGGTAATAATTACAGATTTCAAAAGATCGCCCTCCGAAATAATTATTTTAAAACCAGATATCGGCGATAACGTCATAAGCCTTTCAGCCGGCCGTCATCGCCGATGATCATCGCACGTATCGTGCCGTATTATATATCGTTTCCGGTGAGATATTCAAAGCTCTCGCGGCGTACCGCAAGGTAATCGCGCTCACCGTCCAGCATAACGACCGGCGGACGCGGTATTCTGTTATAGTTCGATGCCATGGCATAGTTATATGCACCGGTAGTCATGACAGCAACCGTATCTCCTCGCTCGGGACGCGCAAGCTTTATATTCTCCTGGATGAGGTCTCCGCTTTCGCAGCACCGCCCTGCGACCGAGCAGACAAAATCGGTGGGAGCCGATGCCTTGTTTGCCACGACCAGCGTGTACGGCGATTCGTAAAGCGCGTATCTCGGGTTGTCGGGCATACCGCCGTCGACCGAGACGTAGTTTTTAAATCCGGTTATCTCCTTTACACTTCCGACCGTGTAGAGGGTCATTCCGGCATCCGCAACGATGCTTCTTCCCGGCTCCATCAAAATATCGGACTTATTTAAGCCGAGTGCGGCGCACTTATCCTTGATAACATCGGAGATGCTCTTAATATTCGCATCAAAATCGACGGTGGGATGCTCGGGCAGGTATCTGACTCCGAAGCCTCCGCCGAGGTTGAGCATTTTCGCCTCGTATCCGTACGTCGCCTTCATGTCCGCGATGAAATCGAGCATGATGGACGCGGCGTCGATAAAGGGATCCGGCTCGAATATCTGCGAGCCGACGTGGCAATGGAAGCCGCAAAGCTCGAGATGCTTCTTTTCGAGCGCAAGACCGACGATCTCCTTTGCCTGGCCGGTCTTTATAGCCGTTCCGAACTTGGAATCGACGTTTCCGGTAACTATCGCCTTGTGCGTATGCGGATCTATACCGGGAGTTATTCTCAGAAGTATCTTCTGGGAAACTCCGCGCTTTTCAGCCTCCGCCTCAACCGCGCAAAGCTCCTCTGCGTTGTCGCAAACGAAATATCCTACTCCGCAATCAAACGCGAAGCGTATATCCTCGTCCGTCTTGTTATTTCCGTGGAAATAGCCGTTTTCAAGCGGAAATCCGGCGCTTTTTGCCGTGTATATCTCGCCCGAGGATACAAGGTCGATGCCCATCTTTTCCTCTTGCATTATTCTGTATATATGCTTAAAGCTGAGCGCCTTGCTTGCATAAAGCGGCATCGAGGCTCCGCCGAAATGCTTCTTCATCGACTCGACGTAGGTTCTGCAGTTCTCGCGCACCCTGTTTTCATCAATAAGATAAAGCGGTGTGCCGTATT
>CAZSUR010000143.1:0-3789 GCA_964610075.1 uncultured Lachnospiraceae bacterium | reverse complement strand
TTTTGGTGGCTCTCTCATATACCTTTTCTGCGGAGGCTCGCCCGAGAAGGCGAGAGCCGCAAGCGTATCCATTATTATATTCACCCAAAGCATCTGTATCACGGTTACCGGAGTATCACATCCGATAAACGGGCCGATGACCGATACGCCGACCGCGCACAGATTCATGGTGAGCTGAAAGCATAAAAACTTGCGTATGCTGTGCCACGCAGTCCGACCGTACAGAACGGCGCGCGCAAGCGTGGAGATATTGTTCTCGCACAGGATTATCTCGGCAGAATCCTTTGCGATGTCGCATCCGCTTCCCATAGCAAAGCCGACATCTGCCTGCTTTAATGCCGGAGCGTCGTTCACGCCGTCCCCGGTCATGCCGGCAACAAGTCCAAGCTCCTTTGCCAGCCTCACAAGTCGGCTTTTGTCGGAGGGAAGCGCACGCGCTATAACTCGCAGCTCGTGCATATGCGCCTTTACCTCGTCGTCGGACAGTGCGGCGAGCCGCTCGCTGTCGATAACGGTGTAGTCGTTGCGATCGGTGCCGATAAGCCCACATTCGAGCGCTATCGCCTCCGCTGTCAGCGCATTGTCGCCGGTCACCATGACCGTCTGTATTCCGGCTCCCGTAAGCTCGCGGATAGCCTTCGGCGATTCGCGCCGCACCGCATCGCGGATAGCCACGAGCCCGAGCAGGGTCAAATCCCTCATCGGGCGATCGGGCGAGACGGGGGAGGCGGAGGCAGCTATCGCTATCACCCGATATGCCGAGCGTGCAAGCTCCTCGAGGCGCGCCTCAAGTCCGCCTCTTTCCGATATCGGGCGGCGCTCGCATCGCGCGTTGTAATAATGCGAGCAGGCGGAGATAATCCGCTCGGGCGCGCCCTTCACAAGCACCAGCCGGCGCGCCCCATCAAGCTCACAGGAGGAAAATTTATATCTCGAGTCAAACGGTACACCGCCGAGCTTACGATAGCTCCGCACCGTACCCGAGCCAAGCGGCAGAACAAAGGAGAGCAGCGCCCGATCGGCGGAATTTCCGCCGATAACGCGGCGGCGATCGCCCGACTCGCCGCCCTCCGCCGCCGGAGTCGCACTTCCGCTGTTATATACGCAGGACAGGGCAAAAAGCTCGCGTAGCTCACCCTTCATCGAGCCGATGTTATAGTAGACCTCGCCCGAGGCAAGCGAGAGGGATACCACCTCCGGCTTGCCGTAGGTGAGCGTTCCCGTTTTGTCGGTGAACAGTATATTTAAGCTCCCTGCCGTCTCGATGCCGATAGGCTTTCTCACAATTACACCGTCGCGCTGCATACGGAGCATATTCGAGGAAAGCACGACCGCTATCATCATCGGCAGACCCTCAGGTGCAGCCACCACTACCACGCTTATCGCGAGGGTGAGCGAATGTATGAGCCGCGCGAGTATCTCCGCGCGCGACATATCATAAAATGAGCCGTCAAGAAAGAATGAGTTGAGAAGCGATACGAAAAATATAAGCGCCGCAGCGAGATATCCCACCCGGCTGAGCGTTCCGGCGAGCTTCGAGAGCTTGTGCTTGAGCGGACTGTCGCTCGTCGCCTCGCCAAGCTCCAGCGCCATACCTCCGTAGAGGCTGCGCCCTCCAACGCGGCAAACAAGCATCTCCCCTTCACCCGAGCACACCGTGCTTCCGCGGAACAGCCGTCCCTCGTCCCCGAGCCGCCACTCGCTCTCCGCCGAGATATCCGATCGCGCGTCTGCCGACGGCAGCTTTCGGCGCTCCGCCGACTCGCCGTCGAGCGCCGATTGATCTACCGACAGCTCGCCCGACAAAAGTATGCCGTCGGCGCATACCGACTCACCTGCCGCGAGGCGGACGATATCTCCGACAACGATATCGGTGCTCGGTATCTCCTTATATGCGCCGTCGCGGAGCACGATGCAGACGGTACGCTCCGCCTCCCTCTGCATCCGCTCGAACGCACGCTCGGAGGAATGCTCGGAGAGAGCCGAGACGAACGCGGACAGAAACACCGCGAACGCTATTCCCGCCGTCTCGAGTATATTCGCATTGCGATTGAGCAGGAGTATATTTATTCCGAGCGCTCCGAGCAGGATCTTTATTATCGGATCGTTGAAGGCGGATATAAAGGTCTTAAAAAAGGATACCTTGCTCATTTTTTCTATTCGGTTAGAGCCGTTTTCGCGGCGCGATGCCTCCACCTGAGCCGCCGCAAGTCCGTTTATTCGGGCTGTTCCATCCATAGCTTACAAAATCCCCTTTTTGCATTACGGTACAACCAATATATGCATCTCCCGAGCGCAAATATTCTCGCACGCAAAGCTATGAATACCGCCGTAGCAAGGCTGCGTGCAAGCCTGCTTTCAACAGCTCCGGCACAAAGCGAAGCGAGAGCGGTCGCAGAGCCGCACCCCCAAAAAGCAAAAAAACAGGCGCGCCGTCAGGCACACCTGTTTAAAAAGCATATTCTTTTTTCGATTACTCGTCGTCGCCGCAGCAGCCGCAATCATCATCGTCGCAATCGCAGTCGCAACCGCAATCATCATCGCAGCAGCAGTCGCAATCGTCATCATAGCAATCGCAGTAATCGTCGTCGATGTCATAGAAATCGTTCTCGAGCTCGCCGAGATCGCAATCAAGCTCGTCGAGGTAATCGTTTACACGATCGTTCTCGGCAGCAAGATCGGATACCTCGTACGCGATATCCTCAAGCGCGTCAACGATAGCCTTTATAAGCTTGTTTTCGGGCTTGCTCTCGTCGATCTGAAGGCCCTCCATAAGACCCTTGATATAAGAAACCTTCTCAGTAATATCCATAATCATAAACCTTTCCTTTCTTAAAAATAAACGCGGAATAGCTTATACTCTTTCGAGATATTCGCCTGTTCTTGTGTCTATACGAACCACGGTTCCGATATCAACGAAAAGCGGAACCTTTATGGTAGCGCCCGTCTCAAGCGTAGCAGGCTTTGTTGCACCGGTAGCCGTATCTCCCTTGAAGCCCGGCTCTGTGTCGGTGACCTCGAGTTCAACGAACATCGGAGGCTCAACTCCGAAAACGTTGCCCTTGTAGGAGATGATCTTGCAGGTCATGTTCTCCTTTACGAATTTAAAGTTATCATCAAGCTTATCTGCATTAAGCGGGATCTGCTCGTACGTTTCCATATCCATGAAGTAGTAGAGCTCACCGTCGCTGTAGAGATACTCCATTTCCTTTCTCTCCACATATGCGTTTTCAAACTTGTCGGTCGGGCTGAAGGTCTTTTCGATAACAGCTCCGGATATAACGTTTCTGAGCTTTGTGCGTACAAAAGCAGCGCCCTTTCCCGGCTTTACATGCTGGAATTCGATCACCTGCATGACGTTGCCGTCCATTTCGAATGTAGTGCCGTTTTTAAAATCTCCGGCTGTAACCATATTCTGAGTCCTCCGTAAATATTCAAAGTAATTTTCACAATATATGCTTATTTTAACCCATTTTGCAGTATTTTGCAATAGGTTTAGCGGCATTTTTAAAATATTTCGATCATTTCCTTGGGAGATGCCGTTATATCTACCGGACCGTCATCGGTCATAAGTATCATATCCTCGATTCTGACGCCGTATCTGCCCTCAAGATATATTCCCGGCTCGACCGTGACAACGTGTCCGCGGCTTAGGCGCTTTCCTTTGCCTGCAGGAGAGAGGCGTGGCGATTCGTGGATATACATTCCGACGCCGTGGCCGAGTCCGTGGCCGAAGCAGCCCTCGTAGCCTGCGCCGTAGATTATATCGCGTGCGATCTTGTCGACCTC
>CAZSUR010000142.1:0-3798 GCA_964610075.1 uncultured Lachnospiraceae bacterium | reverse complement strand
TATTTCAAGTATATCGTTGCGCGATTTGTTGTCGAGTATCGCACCGAAAAGCTGTCCCTCCGAGCAGGCAGAGCCGATTATCAAGCCCTCGCGGTAGTTTGAGAGCACCGTTTTCGGGATCCTCGGATGGCGCTTGTAGTATTTCAAATATCCCATAGATACAAGCTTGTACAGGTTTTTAAGCCCCGTCGCGTTTTTCGCGAGCAGTATCATATGATTTGTCCTGAGCTTGAGAGGGTCTACCTTATCAGACATGGTCTCCGCCATACCGGCGATATCCTTTATTCCCTCATCGCGCAGCTTTTTCACCATGCAGAAGAAGATCTGAGCAAGCATCTCGGCATCATCCTCGGCGCGGTGATGATTGAACTTTCCAAGGTGGAAATATTCCGCCAAACGATCGAGCTTATGGCTTTTTAGGTCGTTATTAACGTAACGTGATATTGCGACCGTGTCAAGGTAGGTGTTGTTGAACGGAATATCGTTCTCCTCCGCCACCTTTCGGATAAATCCGGTATCAAAGCCGGCATTGTGCGCGATGAGCATACGGTTTCCGGCGAATTCAAGGAACATCTCAAGCGCTTCGCGCTGTGAGGGAGCGCCCTTTACCATATCGTCGCTTATTCCGGTAAGCTCGGTTATCTCCTGCGGTATCGGCACCTCCGGATCGACGAAGGTATCGAATTTTTTAAGCACCTCACCGTCGCGTATGAGCACCGCTCCGATCTCGGTTATCTTACAGCTTATAGGATCAAGTCCGGTGGTCTCGATATCGAATACGACAAACTCGTCGTCAAACGATGCGTTATCGTTGCCGAACACCGCTCTCGCCGTATCGTCGGCAAAATATGCCTCCATGCCGTATATGACCTTGAAATCGTCCAGCTTGTCCGCCGCAAGCATCGCCTTCGGGAATGCCTGAACGTTTCCGTGGTCGGTGATGGCTATCGCCTTATGTCCCCACTCATACGCGGTCTTGACCGCGACCTCGGGAGGGATCAGTGCGTCCATTGTCGAAAGCTGTGTGTGTAGGTGCAGCTCAACCCTTTTTCCCTCAGCTTCATCCTTGCGTGTCAGCTTTTTTATTTTAGCAGCGGAGGAAAGCTCAAGCTCAAGCTCTCCGTCAAACTTGTTCACCTTAACGTTTCCGAGAACAGCCAGCACGTTACCCTTTTTAAGTACTCCGGTAAATTCGGATGCCTTATCGGTCGATACCACCTTTTTTACGGTAAAGGAGGAGTCGTTATCGGTTATTCCGACGTCGATTATCGTCTTGTCACCGCTTCGCGTGGTCTTTGAATTCACGCTGAACACTTCACCGAGGATAACGGCATTGCGCTTCGGCTCGGTTATATTGCGTATCGGGGTAGGAGTTATCAAAAATTCGCTTCCACACACGTACTCCGCGCCCTCTATATCGAAGGTCATGTTACCTATCTTGTAGACGGTATCGCTTACCACCTCGGCATCGATCGCCTCGTCACCGTTGAGTGAGAGCACACGCTTGAGGTTCAGCTTCTCGTCGCCGCCGTCGGTATCAGACGTGTGCGCGGCGGCAGCTCTCGCAGCGTTCTCCTCACGGATGCGCTTGAGCTCATCGGTGCGAGAGCGCTCAAGTGCATCGCTGTCCGGGCCGCTGCAATTTATCACGATCGTGTATTTTTCTCTGAACTCGCCCTCTATAATCGCGGATATAATATCCGGCGTTCTGGCGTAATCCAAAAGCTCGCCGCCCGCATTCGAGAACGGTATCGTTATTTCTATCGTCTCTCCATTAAGCGAGCATTTCGCATTGTTGAAGAAGCCGCGCGCAACGATACCGACGCGCTCGGTCTCCTTTAATATCTGATCCATGTATTCGATCGTAAATGAGCCCTTTGGATAGCTCGGAACTATCCTTACCGAATTTATGGCATACGCATCTTTTATCTCATTTTCGATCGCATAAAGGGTCTTCTTGTTTACGACCTCGGGAAAGGATGCGTATATCTCGAGCATACGCAGCTTTTTATCAGCCATGCATTTGCAATCGTATGCGGTGGAAAGTATCCTTTGATGCTTCTCCCCCGGCTCATATTTTGATAGTATCTCCAAAAGACCTTTTTCTTCTGCCATCTTTATTCCTTCCTTTGAGCCTAACCCCGGATAGTTTTTCCTCGTGCGCCTCTTTTGAATAATGCGACAGCGGCAAGCTTCGCGCGTCTGCGAGGGTCTGCGACAAATTAAAGCTTAGGTCAAGCCCATATCCTGTCGCGATAAGCGGCAGAGCTCCTTCGGCAAGCTACTATATCATATACTCTCCGAAATTATCGTCGCACAGGCCGCCTTCAGTAAGCACGTTATACGTTTGGTGTACGTTCAGTCGTTACAAGTGTATTTTTCAGCCATATCGCAGCTATTTGAGCTCAACTCGCTCGTGATTTCATTTACCTGCGTTAAACGCAACTGCGTCAATCGCGTTTATCGCTTCAAGCGCGTTCGCCTGCGCGCACGTAACCGCAGCACGATCACCATTCTCGTATATCCGCCTGCGCTCGATTCGCGCTCTTACGTATCCACCCGATCATATCGAACAGCAACGCCGGATATCTTCAACTATGTGGCGAGCACGGCGTGTCCGCATAGCTCAGCCTAACTTTTTTATCTCCTCTATCAGAGTATCTACCACCGACGCCTCGGACACCTTGCGTATTATCTCTCCGCGTCGGATAAGCAGAGCGTCGCCTGCACCTGCGGCGATGCCGATATCGGCTTCCTTTGCCTCTCCGGGTCCGTTTACGGCGCAGCCCATAACGGCAACCTTGACAGGGATACCCCAGAGCCCCTCCTCGGATATACGGCTCTCAAGCCTCTCGGCGAGAGCTATAAGATCGACCTTCGTCCGTCCGCAGGTCGGACAGGATACAATCTCAAGCGCGTCTCCGCCAAGCCCGAGCGAGGACAGAAGCGCACGTCCCTCTTCGATCTCCTTGCGCGGAGGAGCTGTCAGCGAAACTCTGATGGTATCGCCTATGCCGCGACAGAGCAACCCTCCTATTCCGGCGGAGGATTTTATTACTCCGCGATGTACCGTTCCCGCCTCGGTCACTCCAAGATGCAGGGGATAATCGCACCGCTCGGCTATCAGCTCGTTTGCACGTACCATATTATGTACGTTCGAGGATTTTATCGCAACGACTATATTATCAAAATCAAATCTTTCAAGCATCCGCACCTTTTCCTCGGCGCTCTCGACAAGAGCCTCGGGTGTGGGTGAGCCGTACTTTTCGAGCAGATGCTTTTCAAGCGAGCCGCCGTTGACTCCGACACGTATCGGCAGCCCCTTTGCGCGGCAGGCAGAAACCACCTCGCGCACGCGATCCTCGCCTCCGATATTGCCGGGATTTATTCTAATCTTATCGGCTCCGGCATTTGCGCTCTCTATCGCCATGCGATAGTTGAAATGTATATCGGCAACGATAGGCATTCCGATTCCGCTCTCCTTCAATCGTGCAAGCACGCGCACCGCATCAAGATCGGGCACCGCCATACGCACGATATCGCAACCGGCTCCCTCAAGCTCCCTCATCTGCGCAAGAGTGGCATCGAAATCTCCGCTCGGAGCGTTGGTCATCGACTGGAGCGCTATCGGAGCATCTCCTCCGATGAAGATATTGCCTATCCTTATTTTTTTGCTTTTTCTTCTGAAATCATTATAATCCATAATGCACGTCCTCGACAAAAAGTTTAATCTCAAAACGGACGCACCATAAAGTGCGTCCGGATACGGGCATATAACGCTGCCCATTATTCGGACAA
>CAZSUR010000141.1:2430-3809 GCA_964610075.1 uncultured Lachnospiraceae bacterium | reverse complement strand
CTGTCGGATTGAAGAATCCGAGAAGCTGTCCGGGCAGAAGCATAAAGGCAAGCACGCCTATAAGCATAATAACAAGAGAAATGCCACAGCCCTGATAGAAAGACCGAAGCAGACGCTTTTTCTTATTGGCACCGTAATTGTATCCCATGATCGGCATCAATCCCTGGTTTAATCCCAGAACGGGCATAAACACGAAGGAGCGCAGCTTGAAATACAGACCGAATACCGTGTATGCCGCGGTAGAAAAGGCCGCGAGAATAGCGTTGATCGCCATATTCATCACCGTGCTGATCGCCTGCATAACGATCGCAGGAATACCGACGGCATAAATATCCTTCACAATGATACCGTGAAAACGGAAGCCCTTGATAGGGATTTTGATGGATGGATGCCGCGCGACTACGAAAACCGCCAAAATCATGGAAAGGATCTGTCCGCCCACCGTGGCAATTGCTGCACCGGTAACGCCCATGGCAGGAAGTCCAAACCATCCAAATATCAAGATCGGATCGACTACGATATTGATCACAGCACCAACGAGCTGAAACATCATCGGCCAGAACATATTGCCGGTGGCTTGCAGGATCTTTTCAAGCATGGTCACAACAAACTGTCCGAAAGAAAAAATACAGCAGATGGAAAGATATTGATCGCCCATTCGGACGATTTCGGGATCCGACTCGAACATTCGAAAGAACGGAGTTGTGAAAAACATTCCGAAGACAGCGAATGCCAACCACGTTATGATACTGAGCATCAAGCCATGGGTTGCTGTTGATTCCGCTTCATCTCTGCGACCTTCTCCAAGCCGGCGCGAAATAAGCGAGGTAACACCTGCCGCAGTACCGACCGCAAAGGCGATCAGCAAATTTTGGATCGGATAGGCAAGCGACAGCGCGGAGACCGCCTTCTCGCTGACCTGCGCTACAAAGTAACTGTCCACAATGTTATATAATGCTTGAATCAGCATAGAAAACATAGCAGGCATAGACATAGATATAATTAAAGGAAACATTTTTGCCGTTCCCATACGATTTTCTTTTTGTGCTTCTATCGGCATTTTACTTATTCTCACTTTCCGGTCTCAAAAGCTTTTGAAGAAGCTTTTGTAATTCTTTTCTTTCTTTTTCTGACAAATTCTCAACCCACATATGGTCAATTTTCGCAATAGTCGCTTCCAATTCCTTTCGCATCTCTTTTGCTTTTGGAGTTAGGGAGATCAGCTTGCTTCTTGCATCCTTGGGATTAACTATTTTTAGAACAAATCCTTTCTTTTCCAGGCTGTCAAGCAATCCCAAAACCGTAGGGTGCGTAATAACACACTCCTTTTCGATATCAACAATTCGTGCGCTTTGATCTTGCTGCATGAATAAAAATCT
>CAZSUR010000141.1:0-2410 GCA_964610075.1 uncultured Lachnospiraceae bacterium | reverse complement strand
GTCAGATCATAATCTGCCAAAATCGGATTTGCTATTTTATCAAATTCAATAGATGCCGTTTTTATTAAAACAGCAATCCTCTCACCGTTCATGATCCCTCTCCTTTTTTCGTAGCTACCTACTAATTATAAGTAGGTAGCTACCTTTTGTCAAGGAGACACCTTATATATTTACGTTTTTATCGATTTTCGAGATTTTTTGGAATTCCGTTGTTATTCAGTTTCGGATGCGCTTTTGCTAAGCTGTTGCTCACACCCTTCCTTGCGGCTTCATTATAGTAAGGAAAGAGTGCTCTTTGAAGTTTACGGTTCGTATATCTTTGAAACATATAGCAACAAAAAAGACCTTGAGAAAACAAGGCTTTTCTCAAGGTCTCATGTATGAATTTTTCTCAGTCAATCGGTTTCATTGTCGGGAACAGGAGCACATCGCGGATGGAGGCGCTGTCGGTGAGCAGCATGACGAGACGATCGACTCCGAAGCCGAGTCCGCCCGTCGGAGGCATACCGTATTCAAGCGCGGTTATATAGTCGTAATCGACCTCGCAACGGCTTTCCGGCTCCTCCGCTTTTTTAGCGGCAACCTGCTTCTCGAAGCGCTCACGCTGATCTATCGGATCGTTCAGCTCGCTGAACGCGTTTCCGAACTCGGTAGCGTTGATAAAATACTCGAAGCGCTCGGTAAACGCGGGATCGGACGGCTTGCGCTTTGCAAGCGGGCTGTTCTCTACCGGGTAGTCGTAAATGAAGGTCGGCTGGATCAGCTTCTCCTCAACGAAAGCGTCGAACAGCTCAACCAGAACCGTTCCCTTTGTAGCGTCGCTCGGTACCTCGACGTGCATCTTCTTCGCGCACTCGCGAGCCGCTGCATCATCCGCCCACTCATAGTAGTCGCAGCCGGCGTATTTCTTCACCGCCTCGACCATAGTCAGACGCTCCCAATGACCCATGTCGATCTCCTTGCCCTGATAGGTTATGACCTTGCTTCCGCAGATCTTTTCAGCGAGCATGGTGTTCATTTCCTCGACAAGATCCATCATGCCGTGATAGTCGGTATACGCCTGATACAGCTCGATGGTGGTAAACTCCGGATTGTGCTTCGTATCCATTCCCTCGTTGCGGAATATTCTTCCGACCTCGTAAACCTTCGGCATTCCGCCGACGATAAGGCGCTTGAGGTAGAGCTCGGTCTCTATACGAAGATACATATCCATATCAAGGGTATTGTGGTGAGTTTTAAACGGACGCGCCGCCGCTCCTATCTCAAGCGGAACGAGGATAGGCGTATCCACCTCAAGGAAACCCTTGGAATCGAGATAATTTCTTATCTCCTTAAGTATCTGTGATCTCTTATAGAAGGTATCGCGAACCTCGGGATTCACAATAAGATCCACGTATCTCTGGCGATATCTCAGATCGGTATCCTTTAATCCGTGGAACTTTTCGGGCAGGGGAAGCAGCGACTTTGCAAGGAGCGTGAGCTTCTCCGCATGGATGGATATCTCGCCCTTCTGGGTGCGGAAGACAAAGCCCTCTACTCCCATAACGTCACCGATATCCCACTTTTTGAAGGAGGCGTAATCCTCCTCGCCTACGTCATCGCGGCGCACGTAGATCTGGATATGCTCGCTTTCGTCGCGCAGATCCATGAAGCTTGCCTTTCCCATGATCCTGCGGCTCATCATTCGACCCGCAACCGAAACCTTCTTGCCCTCAAAGGACTCGAAATCGCCCTTTATATTTCCGGCGAGAGCATCTACGTCATATTTTGTTATCTCAAAAGGATTCTTTCCCGCCTCACAGAGCGCGGTGAGCTTATCTCTGCGTATCTGCAGAAGCTCGCTCAGATCCTGCTGAGGTACGTTTGTATTCGCATCCATTAAACCAAATTCCTCCGTAATTACTTAGATATCTCAAGTATTGTCAGCGTGCATACTCCGCCGGGAGTTTCAACGTCAACCTTATCTCCGACCTTGCAGCCGATTATAGCGCTTCCGATAGGAGACTGATCGGATATCTTGTTTTGCAGCGGATCCGCCTCGGTAGATCCTACTATCGTATATTCGACCTCCTCATCGTAGGTAGCGTCGTAGACCTTTACGCGTCCGCCCACGTTTACCGAGTCGGTCTTTATCTCGCTCTCGTTTATGACCTTGATATTTTTAAGCATCTCTTCGATCTCGGATATTCTCGCCTCGACCTTAGCCTGCTCGTTTTTAGCTTCGTCGTACTCGCTGTTCTCGGACAGATCTCCGAAGGAAAGCGCTATACGCAGCGCCTCGACGACCTCTTTACGCTTCACGTTTTTAAGATTGTCAAGCTCCTCCTGAAGCTTTTTCATACCCTCGTCTGTAACAACTACCTGTTTTCTCATAACATTATACTCCCTTAAAAAATTATTTCAATTTATC
>CAZSUR010000140.1:0-3915 GCA_964610075.1 uncultured Lachnospiraceae bacterium | reverse complement strand
CTATCGCAACGCCGACGCCCTGCGTCTTGTCTCCGCACTCACCGAGGAACGCCGCGGCGGCGCGATACGCCAGATTTCGTTCGTCGCACGGCAGATACGCTCGATTGCTTTTAAGCGTTATACCGCCGTCCCGATTAAATTTTATCTTCACCGTATCGTACAGACTTACCGTCTGCATGATACTCGATATCGAGTGATATCCGTTCTCCAGCCTGCCGTTCACCTCAAGAAAAAGGTTTATTTTAGCCGGAGCCAACAGCTTTATCTCTTTCATATATCCTCCGTTTTAAGGTCAAGGTGCAGCATCACACGGCGGCAGCGGCTACGTCTCCTGCCTCCGTCTCAAGCGCACGTCCCGGAAGGACGAAGCTGAACGCGCCCGGAACGATCTCAAACTCCGCCACGCCGGCATCGGTTATCTCTCCGTCGACCGATATTCTCATTCTTCCGTCAAGCGGAGATATTCTCACGCTCTTGCATTTGAGCGATTTAAGTATCTTGTCGATTCCTGGTTTCCCAAGACATTCTCCCTTGATATAGCTCGGGAGCAGGCTCAAAAACTTTGTGCGCGTAACGTTTTTCACTACATTTACGTTGATAAGCCCGTCGTTTATCTGCGCTATGGGATTGGTTTTAAGCCCTCCGCCGCAGAAGCAGCCGTTTGCCACCGAGGTGAGCAGCAGCTCGCCCGTGAAATACTCCTCCCCGTCGATATCGACCTTCAGGCGCGTGGTCCTCTTCTGCGCAAGGTTTATGAATATCGATGCAAGGTATGCAAACGGGCCGGATATCACCGTTTTATCCCTCACCGTGTCGGTCATATCGGCAACGGCACAGTCGAAGCCGATATTGAACATATTCGCAGCGTATCCGGAGACGGTGCCTCCGCCTGTTTCGGTGTGATATTTTATGGCGTCGCATCTGACGCTCGAGCCCAAAACCTGCCCCTCGAGGTCGTTAAAATCGACGTCGGAGGGAAAGTTCCGGCAGAAATCGTTTCCGGTACCGATCGGCACGACGCCTACCTCGTTCCCGTCAAATTCGACAGCCGAGTTCAAGACCTCGTTAAGCGTTCCGTCCCCTCCGCAGGCTATAAATCGAGCCGCGCCCTCCGATTTGCAATACTCGGAGACAAAGGTCCTCGCCTCGCGCGGAGCGGTGGTAACGTGATAATCCACCATGCCCTTGAATTTGGCCTTCAGCCCCTCAAGAGTCTCGATTATGCTGTCAAATTTCTTTCCGCCGCCCGCCTTGGGGTTCACAACAAAAACAGTTTTCATAGTTAACGTCCTTTATTATAATGTCCATCCGCCGTCGGATGTAATAAGATTCAATAAGAAGTGAAATCAAGCTATGATATCCGCAAAAAGCCACGCATAAGCGATAAGCGACCGCCGCGCAGTCGCCACGCGAGTTTGAAACGAGCGCCGGGGAAGCATCGCGAGCACCGCAGCCCGTCACACAAAGCAAAAGCTCCGCGAGAGCTGCAACTCACCATATATTCCTCGCGAACGCTGCATAGTCATCGCACACGCCGCTTAAGCAAGCATCGCGACGCATCGCAATCGAGGCATTTGGCACACAAAGCACCGCCTTTGACACGCAGCCTGCTCAAGCGCCGCGAATCCACCCACGCAACTCACTCCGCCGCGAGCACCGCAGACTATCGCACGCGGCAAAAACCCAGCGGGCGCCATAACTCACCGCGGCCCGTCATGAGCGTCGCGCAGGTATGACTCAAATCGCTGCTCGAGCGCTCTCGGCTCGTATTTTTTTCTGAAACATCATTTAAAATTATGCTATTCGCCTGTTATATGTTTTATTGTATCATACTTCGCATGAAAATACAATGACCATAAAAAAGCAGGATCTCCGACGGCTCAAATATTCGAGCTGTCGCGATCCTGCTTTGATTTTTTATCCTACCGTTTCAGGCAAGCAGTCGGGCTTACGCCTTTCTGTTTACGTACGTGGTGTGGAAGAGCTCATGAGCCTTGTGAGCGTCGATATCGGTCTTGTAAAGATCGGTAACAGCGCTGTTGAGCTCGGAGCTGTGCAGAGGCAGACTTTCATCGTTCGTGTAAAGTCCTGCCGTACGATCGGTTATATCGGCACGTGCGGAATGTATGGGCTGTCCGCCTCCGTTTACACATCCGCCGGGGCAAGCCATAACCTCGATGAGATCGTACTGTGCCTCGCCTGCCTTAACCTTTTCGATAAGTGCGCGAGCGTTGCTGAGTCCGCTGACAATGGCAAGCTTCAGGGTAACTGCGCCTACCGTTATCTCTGCGACCTTGAGTCCGCCCTCCTCACGGAGCGCGCCTACCTCAAGCTCACCCTTGTGGTCAAGCTTGGATGCCGCATAGCGGAGAACTGCCTCGGAAACTCCGCCGGATGCACCGAATATAACGGCAGCACCGGTGTGCTCTCCGAACGGGAGATCGAAATCGGTAGCCTCGATAGTATCGAAGTTGATTCCGCGCTCCTTTATCATTGTAGCAAGCTCGTCGGTTGTGATGCTTATATCAACATCGGGATTTCCGTCGCGCATGAACTCGCTGCGTGCAGCCTCGTACTTCTTAGCGGTACAGGGCATTACCGAAACGACAACGAGGTCCTCGCGTGCGATTCCCTTCTTCTTTGTAAGCTGATCCTTTACGACCGCGCCGAACATAGCCTGAGGCGACGAGCAGGTCGAAAGATTCGGGATAAGCTCGGGATACTCCTGCTCGCAGAACTTGATCCATGCGGGGCAGCAGGATGTGAACTGAGGAAGAACTCCGCCCTTTGTATAGCGCTCAATGAACTCGTTTCCTTCCTCGATAACGGTGAAGTCTGCACCGTAGGAGGTGTCGTAAACGCCGTCAAAGCCAAGCATACGCAGAGAGGTTACCATCTTTCCGATAGCCGCATTGTCGCCGGGCTTGAAGCCGAACTTCTCACCGATAGCAACTCTTACCGCAGGAGCTACCTGAACGACAACAGTCTTGCTCTCGTCGTATATAGCGTCCCAAACCTTGTCTATCTGAGACTTAACGGAGATAGCACCGACAGGACATACCTTAAGGCACTGTCCGCAGTTTACGCACTCGGTCTCGCCCAGCGGCTTGTTGAAGCCTGCAACGATCTTCGCGTCTGCTCCTCTGTTAGAGAAGTCGAGAGCGCCGACCGACTGTACCTCGCTGCACACGCGAACGCACTCTCCGCAGAGAATACATTTGCTCGAATCGCGAACTACCGAAAGCGAAACGTCGTCGATATTCTTTTCATCCTCGATCTTGTGGAAGCGAACCTCTTTTACTCCGAGGTCGTTTGCGACCTTCTGGAGCTTACAAGAGCCGCTCTTGGAGCAGGTCGTGCAATCATGTCCGTCGTGAGCGAGCATAAGCTCTACTATCATCTTGCGGATGTCGCGGATCTGCTTTGTATTTGTCTTTACAACCATTCCGTCGGAAACGGGAGTTGTACAAGCGGGCATAAGGCCTCTGCCCTCTACCTTTACGAGACACATTCTGCAAGCTCCGTATACACTGAGCTCGGGATTGTAACAGAAGGTAGGAAGGTCAATATTTGCTTTTCTTATAACCTCGAGAAGATTTTTCTCTCCATCGCAGGTTATCGGCATATTATCTACTGTAACTGTAATACTCATCTGCACACCTCTCAACCGATTTCAACAGCGCCGAATTTACATGAAGACATGCAAACGCCGCATTTAATACATTTGTTACCGTCGATCACGTACGGAACGCCCTTTGCTCCTTCGATAGCACCGACAGGGCACTTACGAGCACAAAGGCTGCAGCTCTTACACTTATCGGGGTTTATCGTGTACTTGGTAAGCTTGGAGCATCTTCCAGCAGCGCAATGCTTATCGTTAACGTGTTCAAGATATTCCTCACGGAAATACTTAAG
>CAZSUR010000139.1:0-3970 GCA_964610075.1 uncultured Lachnospiraceae bacterium | reverse complement strand
CGGCAAACTGTGCATAAGGATTGCCTGCGAGCACCTGATCGTACGCCGTACGATAGCGAGCGTCATATTCAATACGTCCATTGATTATAGCGTTGTTATATACGTTTATATCTCGTCCTCCACCGATAAGGAAGGCATTTCCCGCAACGTTGTAGAGGATGTTTCCGTATGCAGTCTGTCCGGAAAGTCCGTCGTCAAAGTAGATTCCATTTCCGGTGTAGGTGCTGTTACCTATATTGTAAAGCAGGTTGTATCTGAGTATCGAGCCCTGCTCTGTCCAGTCCTTACCAGAGTAGATCGCGCCGGCATCGGAGGACTGCTGTACGACGTCGTGTATAACGTTGTACTCGACAGTGATGTAGTTTCCGTCATAGCCTATCGCCTGGTGAGGTGCGTTGTATATCTCGTTGTGAGATATCGTGATTCCGCAGCCCGTAGCGTTTATAGCCGAGGAATACGTCTTCATTACCTGACCGAAGTCGTAGAAGAGGTTGTTGTCCACGCGGCTGTTGCAGCGTGTAAGAGTCTCGCGATCACCGCCGAATATACGGACGGATCTTGCACCCATGTTGTAGAATACGCACTCTGTTATGAGGTTGTTGTCTCCGTTAAGTCTTATTCCGTCGTCGCGGAAGTTTCTGACTACGCAGCGCTCGATGGTCACGTGATCACCGCTTATGGTCGCTGCATCCTCAAGTCCGCACTCGAGAGTAAGACCGGAGAAGGTAACATGGTTGAAATCGTCACCGCTTATATGCTGATGCGGATTTACCGACAGCTTATACTCAGTCTCTGCTGGATCGTACAGATAAAGTATACCGTTTGCGGTATCTAAGAAATACTCGCCCTCGGCGTCAAGCTCCTCGGAAACATTGTATATGAAGAAGTACGGAATGTTTCCAACACCGTAGTTTGTCTGATCAAGTGTAAGTATCTTTGTTGTAGGATCGTACGAAACTATCTCGCTGTCATCGCACCACCAATCGTATCTGAGATATCCGCATATGCGAGCGTTGCTCAGCGTGTGGTAGTTTCCTATACGGCTTATAAGCGAGCTCGAGGTGAGCTTCATCTTGGTCGTGCTGTTCATGTGGTCGGGATCACCCGAGCCGGCATTAAAGCGAAGAAGATTATCGCTTCCGTCCTCGTTTACGTTAGGATAACGTGCAATGGTGCAACGTCCGTTCGAATCGAACAGCTCGTTCAGGTTGGAGAGCGCACTAACGTCGATTCCGGGATACTGGTTAAGATCTATCTTAACTATCTTATCAAGAACATCGGAGTTGAACATCGACTTCTCGCTTGTGGTAAGCTGAGATGCATCCTCTACCGACACGGTTACCGCACCGGTGATTATTACCTCGCTGTCTCCGTATGCACAATATGTTATCGGATTCGCCTCGGTTCCGCTGTCCTCTGCCGAGAATCTGATATCACTTGCCGGGTACGTTCCGCCCTTAATAGCTACTACTATCTCTCCGGGAGCAACCGTTCCGTCGGAGACTTGAGCCTTGATCTCACGGACTCTGTCGCGA
This sequence comes from uncultured Lachnospiraceae bacterium, assembly GCA_964610075.1. Classification (GTDB taxonomy): domain Bacteria; phylum Bacillota; class Clostridia; order Oscillospirales; family CAG-272; genus CAZSUR01. The sequence goes on along the minus strand of CAZSUR010000139.1, from coordinate 2,435 downwards.
GCGCGCTCGATGGTAGCGAACGGAGCCTCAAACGAGCCGTCGCCGGTATCGTCGTTTCCGTCTGTCGCAACGTATACGTCGGCATCGGTCACAAGAGTTGTCGTCGGCTCTGTATACGTGCTGTAACCTGTCGGAGCGTTGTACATCAGCGTCTCGTAGGATACATTTACGGTTACCATATAGGTATTTCCGTCGTACTTAAAGGATACTCTCATAGGAGAAAGCGAGCCTTCGGTGGACTGACCGAACGAAACGGCATCAGCGTTTATCGCTCCTCCGAAAAGAAGGGAGGGAGCAAGCATAGCTACGGCTACGACAAGCGTTGCAGCCTTCTTTGTGCCTGCGAAGTAAACGACTGCGCCTGCAACTGTGGCTATCGCAAGTGATGCGAATACAGCCATCATTCTTCCGGATGTATCCGAGGTCTGTGCAGCCGATTCTTTTCTCGTATCAACCGCAGTGTCGGCAGTATTGCCGCCGGTGGTGTCAGCTCCGTCTCCGGTCACAGCGGTAGTTCCGCTGTTTTCGGTATCGGAGGTTGCAGGAACACTAAACATTACCGAATTTGTTGCCTCGCCATTCGCACCGATCTGCGTGAAGGTCGTTGCCTCAGAGGAACCTTCTACATATTCGAAGCCTCCGGGAATGGTGTTTTGAACAGTCACACTACCCATAGCCGTATCGAGCACTTTTACTTTAACTATAAGCTCGACATTTTCTCCGGAAGCATATTCAGCTTTTGTCATCGTTGCTTCCGCGCTGACGTAGCTATCCGATGCAACCACGCTGCTTCCGGCGGAAGCTCCTGCGGTTATCATAACGAACGAAAGCACGAAAGTAAGCACCGCGACGACCAGCGCTGTCAACTTTCTTCCTTTTTTCATACGTTTATTTCCTTTCTTTTGTTAGGTTTATTATCCGAAACGTCAAGATCCGATATTGGACCTTTGAGTATCTTTTCTCGTTCTTTATAATCGGGCATATACCGTTCGATCAGTGCATAAAAGCTCTTTCCGTGGTCATGATAAAAGGTATGAGCAAGCTCATGCACCACCACGTAATCGACGGCAGCCGGCGGATACATCATAAGCCTGAACGAAAAGCATAGCGAGCCGCGTGAGCTGCAGCTCCCGAAGCGCTTTTCCGCTCCGGTTATCTTCACTCCCGTATACTCGGCGCCCATGAGCGCGGCGTAGTGGCGCACCCTATCGGGTATGACCTCCCTTGCACGTGCGCGGAGGAGTGCCTCGTTTTCGCGTGAATACTCGAGCTCCGCCATGCGCTCTTTAGCTGTGGCGAGCTTCCTCTCTATCCACACGGAGTTCTGCTCGACAAACGAATCTATCCTGCTTTTGCTCACAAGATACGGAGCACGCACGATAACCTCGGCATCCGAGCTTATCTCTATCGCAAGCGTGCGCCGCCCGGAACGAACAAGCTTATAATCCATCTGATTTCCGATTATTTTACGATCTCTCCGTAAACCTCACCGAATGCGCAGCAAGCGTTGGACTCGTCGGTGTCGATATGCATAGCCAAAGCGAACTTCGGGCTTACGCGAACTACCGTATCACCGAGGCAAGCAGAGCGCTCGGAGTTTATCTTAACGCTGACAATATCCTTATCCTTTACGCCGAGTCTTTCAGCATCCTCGGGTGTCATGTGGATGTGACGCTTTGCAGCGATAACGCCCTCGGTAAGCTCAACCTCACCGCACGGGCCTACCAGCTTGCAACCGGGAGTTCCGGCAACATCTCCGCTCTCGCGTACGGGAGCTGCAACTCCGAGCGTACGAGCGTCGGTAAGCGATACCTCGACCTGAGATGCAGGACGAGCGGGTCCGAGAACGATAACGTTCGCGATCTCCGATCCTTCTTATGAGTGAGTCCGACTCCCTTGCCGAACAGAACCTCTATATGCTCCTCGGAAAGGTGTACGTGTCTTGCGGATGTTTCGATTAAAAACTTGTCAGCCATTTCAAAATACCTCTTGATTTTTAACGTTATTATTTATTTGAAAATTTTCCTTTCTATATTATAATACAAAAAAAATATTTTTTCAATAGTAAATTGCAACCATTCTGCGAAAGTGGGTATATTGTATGAAAAATCACGCAAACGAAAGCTCGGGTAGGCAAAGCAGAGCCCGAGAAACGAAGGAAATAATGGAAAACGGGATAGTTTCGGCAGGGGACGGAGGCGAGCGGATCGAGTGTATTCCGATAATCGGGCAGGTCGAGGGGCATTATCTTCTGCCCGAGGCGCAAAAAGCCACAAAATACGAGCACCTTATGCCGATAATCCTCTCGGCGGAGGAGGATGACGACATTGGCGGACTGCTAATATTGCTCAACACCGTAGGCGGAGATGTCGAGGCAGGTCTCGCGATAGCCGAGATGATAGCTGGATGCTCGAAGCCGAGCGCATCGCTTGTAC
>CAZSUR010000138.1:0-3981 GCA_964610075.1 uncultured Lachnospiraceae bacterium | reverse complement strand
AGTTCAATCACTGCTAAAAATAAAGCGAAAATATCTCGTATGTAGTCGCTTCACAAAAGACTCCAAGTCGTATGACTTGGAGTCTTTTATGTTTTGCCGTTTCTTGAGATACCGCGCCGTGAGGAAAGGCGTGATGGTGCGATGTCAATTAGGTGCTCGCGCGCGATTGACATCGGTTTCACTCGGCGGTGCGGCAGTACGAACGCTTGGTGATGCTCCGGTGGCGCCGCACGTTCGATTTCGCAAAGCTTCGCCTCGCAAAGCATCGCCGCGCGCAAAGCTCGGTGCTTGGAATACCTGCCTTGCCGCAGGCATTGCTCCGTCGCTTTGTTATGGCGACGTGGATTCAAACGCCCAACGCACCGCACATCACGTTCCGCACACCGCGCATCGACACCGCGGAAAATCAAAACAGCACCGCAGAGGCTTTTCTGCGGTGCTGTTTTTGCGTGTGTTATACTACCTGCCCTCGCTCTCCTCCTTTAGTATGGCGGCGTAGCGCAGGAGCTGCTTCAGCGAATGAACGCCGAGCTTGTTATATATATTCTTGTTGTGGAATCGTATGGTCGATTCCTGAAGCTGCATAACGGTAATGATGTCTTTTACGGTCATTCCCTGCATATAGAAGCCGAATACCTCTTTTTCCTTTGCGGTCAGCATTTTAAGGCCGAGCTTGAAGTTTTCGTAATCGTACGGATCTATCTCGTCCTTGCGTGAATATGCAAGTCGCTCGTTCTGCTTTTTCGTTTCGTTGAACTTGATCTGCAGCTCGTCTGCTGCTGCAAGAGCATCGTCCTTTTCGCTTTTCGCGCGGCTGAGCTGCTCGGTATTTATGCGATCCTGCTCGGAAAGATAGGCGAACAGATCGTTTATCTCGGCTGAATACGCCGCGTCGTACGAGTATTCTTTCTTGCGGATGTTTTCGAGCGCGTTTCGCAGAGGCTTCAGATATCGCCGTGCAAAGAATAGAGATAGCCCTATAAGCGATGCCGAAAATGTGATGGCAAGAAGAACGATCCTCAGCATATCGGCGTTAGCCATGTGCTCGTAATCGGGCTTCGGGATAAGCACGCTTATCGCAGAGGTGCAGGAGCTCGGACAGAGGCGGATATCCTTGGTTATGCCTATATACGCCTCGTTTTCTCCCCGATATTCGGTGAGACCGCTGCCAAATGGACTTGCGGTAAAGGTATCGTGCGGCTCAACGTAATATTCATTCAAAACTCCGGCGCTGAGGGTAGTCGATTCGGATAAAATGAGATCCTCGCTGCTTTTCGAGATGCAGAACACCGCATGGTCAAGCTCGGATGGCTGCGCGAATATCTGCTTGAAGTAGCCCTCGTTTAATTCAAAGCCGCAGATGCCGTAAAAGGTGCCGTCCTGCGAGAGCAGCGGTACCGTCATCAGCATAACGTGCTGATCGGTGCCGGGGAGCAGTACCACGTCGGTTATCCGATAGCTTTGATTTAACGGAAAGGTCGCCTCGGCTTTAAGCTCCTCGTAGTTGGGAAACAGATTTGTGTCAAACTCAAGCCGCCATTTGCGGTGCGGCATACAGTCGTGCTCCTTGCCCGTTTTTGCAAGGCCTCTGTACAGCAGCACCCGTGTGTCGGATACCTCCAGGCTGTTGCGCTGGAGATATATGCCGGTGCGCGAGGTATCGGAGTTCTCCACATTGTGGTTTACCTGAGCCTCAAGCATAACAAATGCACCGGTGCAGTCCGCCTCGAACAGCTTGCGGCGTATATACTCGATAAGCGCCTCCTGCAGACCCTCTACATGCTCCTGCGAGCCGTTGAGCTGATCGAAGGAGATATCGTTTTCCGCGAGATAATCCTCCAATATTTCGGTAGTGTTGTAGGAAAGCTGAACGCTCATGACGGCAAGATTTTCGTAATAGGTGTCGATCTGCCGCTCGAACAGCTCGGTCTGAAACTCAAGCGTGTCGGCTATGCGTTGCTTTGTGCCGGTGAAGTTGCCGATGAGGAACAGCCCTGTGACAAGCAGAGCGCACAGAAGCAGCGCAAGAACGCACATATAACCGAACAGCCTCCGCCTAAGCGTTTTCTTTCCCACTTGAACGGTGGGTAGCTTCATGCCGGTACCGCCTTATTTGATGTTGCAGAAAAGCTCCCAAAGCTCGCCTGCCAAAGCCTCTGCATCCTCGCCGCTTCGGTAGCGCTCGGGCATTGTTTTCTGTGCTTCTCTGAGCTGATCGTACAGCGAATATATCTTCGTATAATATCCGGTAAAGGAGGGCTCGCGCACGGCGGTCGCCGTAGCGTTCACCCGTGCTATCGCACTATACAGATTTTTGTATGCATCCGATTTGAAGTCGTATTCGCTTATTTTGTCGAATGCCGCCTTATTTACCGGCATATATCCCGTCTCAACGCAGAAATCGAGATTGCGCTCGGCATCGGTTAGCCAACGCGCAAACACCTCTGCCGCCTCCGCCTTCTGCTCGGTGGTCTTGTAGGCGCAAAGTCCTACGCCCGCCTGGGTGACGAGCAAGTCGGCACCGTCTGCGGTGGGAGGAGGAAGTATCTGCAGAGCTATCGGCTCGGAGGTGTTATCGGGATAGGTGACGGTATCGTTATAATAGAGTATGGATGCCGTCGAGCCGAGTCCTGCCATTACCTCGCCGGTCATGATCTGCGTGTTCGAATAGAGGTCGGAAACGATGATGTGACCCCGGGCTACAGCCTCGGCGAAGGTGAGATACGCTTCCTTTATCGCTTCGTTTTCAAGGTCGTACCAGCCGTCCTCGGTATAGAAGCCGTCGTGTCCCTGCTCCATAGCGTAAAGCTCTATCGCGCGGATCGGGAAATCGAGCGCACAGAAGGGCTTGCCGCCCGAGTATTCATAATACTTTTCGGCAGCGGAGAAAAATCCGCTCCAGGTGGAAAGGCTGTCGTAGGTGACGCCTGTCGCCTCGGAGAAGCGATCGAACTGCGTGCCGCAGATAAAGAGTAGGTGCGTGGATTTGGAAACGGGGAATACCGAGAGCTTTCCGTCAACCATTCCGTCCTCAAGAAACTCGGGAACGTAGCCGTCGAGCTCCTCCTTTGAGAAGACCTCCTGCCAATCAAGCAGATTGTCGGCGCCGAGCTCGGCAGCGTTGTTGTTGTGGCAGAAGAACAGATCCGGCATCTCCATCGAGCCTGCCTCTCCGTTCTTTGCGGAGAGCAGCTTCTCTCCTATCTGCGCGGTAGAGGACATAGCCGACACGTTGATGATGACACCCTTCTCCCGGCCGAGCGTACGGTTGAACTCATCCACCAATCTGTTCATGGGAGAGTCTGCCTGCTCGCCGTAGACGTGCCACATCGTGAGTGTGACCGGATTTTTCGGGTCAAGCTTTGAGCTTTGACAGCCGGTCGCGGTAAGAGCTGCGAGCAAAAACAGCCCGCAAAATAATAATGTCGTGATTCTTTTCATAATTGCCTCCTGATGATGTTTTGCAGAGGATGCCTTGTGCTTTGTCTCCGAAAAAATGCCGTTTTGCCGAAAAAATTAAATTTTTTTCGTTTCATCCTATCAATTTGAGGATTTTTGGGGGGACAAATCACAAGAAATCCATATAATTATATACGTAAGAGTGCTAAAGGAGGGTATAGGCTCTTGCCGATCAACCGTAGGGGTACCCCCTCTGTGTGCGAATAAGTTTGCACGCAAAGAGCTTTGTCTGCACGCCAATGAAGCCAAAGCTCGCCCCATACATTTTTTTACATTATACCATTTTATATAGTTTCGGTCAAGAAAAATATGAGGCGTTTTGCGATAAGGAGGATCGCCGTGACAGCAAAATCGAAGATAAGCTGGCTTGAAAAATGCGGATACGGCCCGAACGTAATGAAGTGCACCAAGGTCTGCCCAAGCTGCGGAGCTATCGTTCGGGGCAAGCACTCGTCCTGTCCCGAGTGCGGGATGAGGCTGCTTGCAAAGACACTGTACGACAGATACCGCGAAAGACACGTC
>CAZSUR010000137.1:388-3996 GCA_964610075.1 uncultured Lachnospiraceae bacterium | reverse complement strand
GCCACAAGCGGATATACAAGCGAGGCAAAGCCGCTTGCGTGGCATCCGGGAACGGCAACACGCTTACCGTTTGCTATATTCGAGCGATGAGCCGCCGACAGCTCCGGGAAGCCGTAGCTCCAGCCCTCCTTTGTGCGGTGAGCTGTGGATGCATCTATGACGCGTGTGCTCGGATCATCGACAAGCGATACCGATTCGATCGCCGCCGCATCCGGCAGGCATAAAAACACCACGTCCGCCGCCGACATCGCCTCGCGCTTTGCCGAGGCGTCCTTGCGAAGCTCGTCCGGGAGACGTATGAGCTCTATATCGTCACGCGCCGAGAAGCGCTCGTTTATCCGCAGGCCGGTTGTGCCCTGATTTCCGTCTATAAAAACCTTAACCATTGTACTTATGCTCCGATTTTATGAATAATTATACATATATTATACCACACGCCCGCATTTTGTCAATAGGCTCGCAAGACATTGGAAAACATTGTGATTCGCTACAAAAGCCACCTTTGTAGGCGGCGATTTATGGTGCAGATTTACCTCTCGTCGTTTTTTGCCCCTCTTTTTCGTGTATAAATAAGCAGCAAACCGATGAATATTTATTTCAGCCGACGCAAAAACGGCGCCGGCAGTGTCAAAAGCACTGCCAAGCACCGTTTAAGGCTTGCATATGTGCACTCAGCTCGCACGCTCGATTATCTTTACCCCGTCGGGAGAGATGGATGCCTGATCGTACACTATCTCCTGTATCTGCGCCACCTCGTTCTCCATGAGCCCGTCGGAGGACACGACCACGCTGCAATTGCTTCCGCTTATGACCGCAACGCACTCGGAAAAGCCCTTTGCCTTTATAAGCGTTTCGATATTTGCCTCCTTCTCTATCGTCGAGGCTATCTCGTTTATATCGGTAAGCGCCTCCTGCTTTGCCGCCTCAAGCGATTCCTCGTTGTCTATTATCTGCCGGAGCACCTCAAGTGACTCGTCTCTCGCGCGCTCGCGATTTATCGCCGTAACGGAGAAATAGCTGCCTGCGCCCTCGCTGTTTACAAGCGATGCCTGACCGTCGCTTGCTCCGTCGGATACGGCGTCGCTGCCGGAGGAATAGGTGTACCCTTCTCCCGTCTCGCGGAAAAGCGCCCAATTCAGATACACGGCGCCTCCTATAAGCAGCACCGCCAGTGCTATCGTGATATTTCTTTTACCTATTCTGCCAAGCCCCTTTTTCACCGATGCAAACGCATCCTTCAGCTTCAAGCCCTTCGTTTTCAATACAACGGCCTCCCTTTCGGTTACAATTTTATATCTGTATAATGTATATTCGTTTATCCTCTGTATTATGCCTCACCCGGACACGCTGACATGATTCGTCGTTATACCGAGAAGTGTGCTGAGCACCGATATTATCTTCGCCTGCACCGCCGGATCATCCCCTCCGCGGCAGACCACCGCAACTCCGCGCACACGAGGATACACATCCTTTAGCGCTATCGCTTCCTCGCCACCTCCGCTCTCGGTTATGACGTATTCCTTTGATACACCGCCGGATGCCGATACGTTATTCTTTGCGTACACCCTCTCACTTCCGCCGTCGAGCGTGACCATTACGCTGACCTCATCGACTCCGCTCATCGATTCGATAAGCGACCTCAGCCGTTCCTCCGTCTGCCTTGTGTAGTTTTGAAGCGACTCGTCCTCCGTCACGCTTTGAGCATAGCTCGGATACACCGATTCGTCACGCTTTTCTCCGATGAATATCAAAGCTATTCCGAGCACCCCTCCGAGCAGCAGAAGCCAGAAGCCGCGTCTGTTTTTGAGTCTTCGTATAATATCCGACAAATAAAGCACCCTCCGTTTTCATTCGATGCTGACCGAGCACCCCAGGCGAGCTTCAAGCGATTCCCTTATTTCAGCACGTGTGTACTCGTCGCACCCCGACACTCCGACGCTCGCTCCGACAAGCTTGATATTGTCGATATCGCTGTCGTCGAACATAAGCATCACGCTTATATTCTCCGCCGGCACGTCGCACTCCTCCGCGAGCAGCCGCTCAAGCTCGCCCTCCGCCAGCTCCGCTTGAGCCGAGGCGAGCCGCCTTTTTGCCGCATCACCCTCCGGCTGCTCTATCCCCTCTCCGCCGTCTGCTATGCCGGAGCCGAGATTTCCTGCGAGCTCAAGGAACGGATACAGCGGACGAAGCATCGCCAGCGCAACAAGAAGCGCCACCGTAAATCTTACAAGGCGGGATACACCGTCCGTTTTGTCCGCGGCAAATACGTCAACGGCTCCTGCCGCAAACGCGACCACCATAAGCGAGTATACGTATCCTCTCACCGCATCCAATCGGCTCCCCCTCTCTATGCCATCGCAAGCGACGTTTTTATAAACAGCATTATGCAAAACAGTATCATCACACCGCAGCACACGATAAGCGCCGTGGCGAGATCGAGTATATCGGCGCAGCCGTCTAACACCACGGCTCCCTCACGGCAGCCGAGCGTGTCCGAAAGAAGAGACATGAGCTTGAATGCGGTGCGGTATACGAATATCTCGCACAGTATCGGAAGAAATATGAGCATCACCGCGACCGCGCCCACACCTCCCACGGTGTTTTTTAGGAAGCTCATACCGCCGAGCACCGCCTGGCTTGCCTCACCGATAGTTCCGCCTATCACCGGCACCATCCGTCCTACCGCAAACTTTACCGAGCGCAGAAGCACCCCGTCGGCGCTCTGCGCGAACTGCGATTGGAACGCCATCACAGCGCAAACAAGCGCTCCGGCGAAGCCGAGCACTGCGATAAAGGTGTTCTTCACAAAGGAGAGCACGCTCCGAAGCTCGCATCTTCCGCCAACTCCGCAAAGCAGAGTAAGCCCGAAGCATATCTGCAAGATCGGATAAAGTCCGCCCGACACGAGCTGCTCTGTAAACGCAAGAAGATAGGTGAGCCCGGCGCTTGACACGGCAGAGGCGGATATGCTGCCTCCGGCGCAGTACAGTCCCGTCATGATCGGAGCTACGGTGCTGACAAACGCCGACATCTCGGACAGCACCATGCCCATCCGCTCCCATATCGAAAGCATCGTATTATACGCCGAGAGCGATATCGCAAGCGCACCGACGTATCCGAGTGCCGCTCCGCCCGAGCCGACGAAGCTTCCCTTCATGGCGCAGAGCAACGCCGATATGCATATGACCGCGCAAAACCCACCGAACGCCGAGGCACAGCTCCCAAGCGACGGCATAAGCAGCCCAAGCACCGATCTTATCACAAACCCGAGACTTATAAGCTCGGATATGCCGGCAACGTTGTTCTCCGGCTCGGACAGAAGCTGCTCCGAATTATCCGGCAAGAGCTCGCGCACCTCGTCTGGCAGCGCCGAATAGAGCGCCGAGCCCGAGCTCTCCCAGCCCTCGCCGTGCACAACGATACCACCGGCGGAAGCTGCCACGACAAGCACCATTACCGCCGCCGCGGTCCGAGCGAGTCTTCCGCACGCACGTCTGCTCATATGCCAAGCACCGACGTCGAGAGCTCAAGTATATCACGCATGAGCGGCAGACTTATCATAAGCAGAGCTACCTTTCCGGCAAGCTCGACCTTCGATGCGACACCTG
>CAZSUR010000137.1:0-378 GCA_964610075.1 uncultured Lachnospiraceae bacterium | reverse complement strand
TGCCTCTCCGCAGTCGCGGCATATATCCGACGTGATCTGCGTTGTTATGCCTATCCCCACCGCCTTTAGCGGCACGGCTGTATAAGCTTGATCAAGCACGCCGCAAAGCAGCTCCTCAAGCTCACCCATAAGCGGTGCGAGCTGCGTGAGCGCCGCTCCTGTCACCACAACCGAGGTTACTGCGGCGCATACCGCGGCAACACCGCGGTCAAAGCGCCCGACAACAACACTGACAGCTGCTCCGAGCACGGCGATGCCGCATATTCTTACAAGCTCCACGGCTCACAACCCGAATATCTCACGAACGGAGCTTATAAGGGTGCCAAGCTCACCGACAAGCATGAGCAAAACTATGATGATCCCGGCAACAGACACGAG
>CAZSUR010000136.1:3112-4022 GCA_964610075.1 uncultured Lachnospiraceae bacterium | reverse complement strand
TGCTCCATCCAGTCCATCGTAGCTGCGCCTTCGTGAACCTCGCCCAGCTTATGGGTCTTACCTGTATAGAACAGAATACGCTCGGAAGTTGTAGTCTTTCCGGCATCGATATGAGCCATAATGCCGATATTTCGAGTTCGCTCTAAGGGATATTCTCTAGGCATTAACTTATTCTCCTTAAATTACTTGGCCGCGAAATTGCATATGCAACTATGCGGCAGTTTGTAAGTCTGAAATGAAAATTAATATCTGTAATGTGCAAAAGCCTTGTTTGCTTCAGCCATTCTGTGAGTCTCCTCACGCTTCTTAACAGCTCCGCCGGTTCCGTTGAGTGCGTCAACTATTTCCGCTGCAAGGCGATCAGCCATTGTGCGCTCGCCGCGTGTTCTGGAATAAACGGTGAGCCAGCGTAAACCGAGAGTGAGCTTTCTTTCCGGACGAACCTCCATAGGAACCTGGTAGGTAGAACCGCCGACACGTCTTGCCTTTACCTCAAGTACGGGCATGATGTTGTCAAGCGCTTCGTTGAAGGCTTCCAGAGCATTCTTTCCTGTCTTTTCCTCGACAGTCTTGAATGCGTCGTATACTATTTTCTGTGCTACGCCCTTTTTACCGTCGTACATGATGTTGTTGATAAGCTTTGTTACCAGCTTCGAGTTGTACATAGGATCGGGTAACACATCTCTCTTGGAAATTTGACCTCTTCTAGGCACTTTACTTCCCTCCTTCACAAAATAATGAATCTCACAGGTACTCGAATTTCTTCGTTTGCGCTCAGTCAAGAAGTCGGTATTAATATATAAACATAAATATTATCATCCGAAATCGACTTAAACTTAAACGATGTACTTTGTAAAATTACTTTTTAGCTCGTTTTGCGCCGTACTTGGAACGGCTCTGGTTGCGGTTT
>CAZSUR010000136.1:0-3102 GCA_964610075.1 uncultured Lachnospiraceae bacterium | reverse complement strand
ACCCTGGGTATCGAGCGTACCGCGAATGATGTGGTAACGAACACCAGGCAGGTCACGAACTCTTCCTCCGCGGATAAGCACAACCGAGTGCTCCTGCAGGTTGTGTCCGATGCCGGGAATGTAGGTGGTTGCCTCAAGTCCGTTGCTGAGTCTTACTCTGGCGATCTTACGAAGTGCAGAGTTCGGCTTCTTCGGGCTTGTCGTTGTAACCTTTGTGCACACGCCTCTCTTTTGGGGAGAGCTGATATCGGTAGCAGTGTTCTTAAGTGTGTTGAAGCCCTTCTGAAGCACAGGGGACTTGGACTTATAGTCCTTCTGCTGACGACCGTGTCTTACAAGTTGGTTAAAGGTTGGCATTGACTTTCCTCCTTCTTCAAATAATATTTGATGTTTATAGTGCAAAAGCATATAAAAATACAATATATTATATCATTTATATCTTTGGATTGTCAAGGGATAAGTTAATTATAGAGTATTTTTGACATTTTGCACAAATTATATTCGCCCATGCTCGGAGTTTGTGCGACACAAAAGCGGATTGCTGAAGCAATCCGCTTTTTTAAGCCGTTATATGCACCGCTTGACGGGTTATATAGCATCCTCGGTCATTACCGAGGTTTCCTCGTTCTCGGCATCCGCTTGCTCGATCTCGACGTTGCGGTATCTGCCCATACCGGTTCCGGCAGGGATAAGCTTACCGATGATAACGTTCTCTTTAAGTCCGAGCAGGTGGTCCACCTTGCCCTTTATGGCAGCCTCGGTCAGAACCTTTGTGGTCTCCTGGAAGGATGCCGCGGACATCCACGAATCGGTTGCGAGAGCAGCCTTCGTGATTCCGAGCAGTACGGGGCTCGAGGTGGCAAGACGCAGATCGCGCTCGCCGGCATCTATACGAGCCTGAATAGCCTCGTTTTCAGCCTCGAACTCTAACGAATCAACGGTCGAGCCGAACAGCAGGTCGGTATCTCCCGGATCCTCTACGCGCACCTTGCGTGTCATCTGACGCGCGATGACCTCGATGTGCTTGTCGTTTATCGCGATACTCTGTATGCGGTAAACTCGCTGTACCTCACGGATGATGTAATCATATACCGCGTCAAGGCCGTTGATGCGTGTGATATCCGCAGGGCTCATGTAGCCCTCGGTGAGTGCCTGACCGCGTGCAACGTAATCGCCGTTTGCAACGATTATCTGCGTTCCGAACGGAACGGGGAAGCTTGCGCTCTCGCCGTTTTCATTCGTTACTACAACGGTACGGGTGCGCTTCGTATCCTGGATCTCAACAGTACCGTCGAGCTCGGTTACGATAGCAGTCTTCTTCGGTCTGCGAGCCTCAAGCAGCTCCTCGACTCTCGGAAGACCCTGTGTGATGTCGGCTCCTGCAACTCCACCGGTATGGAAGGTGCGCATCGTAAGCCGTGTACCCGGCTCGCCTATCGACTGAGCGGCGATTATACCTACTGCTTCGCCTACGTTTACCGTATCGCTGGATGCAAGGTCGGCACCATAGCAGTGAGCGCAGACTCCGTGCTTGGAGCGGCACTGGAGGATAGAGCGTATGCATACCTTCTTTATGCCTGCTGCGATTATCTCGTTTACCTGCTCCTCGGTGAGCATGGTGTTGTCCTTTGCGATGACCTTGCCGGTCTCGGGATGAACAACGTCTCCGAGGGTGTATCTTCCGAAGAGGCGGTCCTTAAGCGGCTCGATAACATCGGAGCCGTCTGTTATATCGGATACCCACATTCCCCTGGTCGTGCCGCAGTCCTCCTCGCGTATGATGACGTCCTGAGAAACGTCAACGAGACGTCTTGTGAGGTATCCGGAGTCCGCTGTCTTAAGAGCGGTATCCGAAAGGCTCTTACGAGCTCCGCGCGCTGCGATGAAGTACTCGAGTATGTTAAGACCTTCACGGAAGTTCGATTTGATCGGGATCTCCATTGTGCGTCCGTTCGTCGCAAACATAAGTCCGCGCATACCGGCAAGCTGACGCATCTGCGTAATGTTACCGCGGGCACCGGAGTCACTCATCATCTTGATGGAGTTGTATCTGTCAAAGCTGTTCTGGAGAGCTGCGACAACGTCCTTCGTCGTCTGCTCCCAGATCTTAATGACGTTATTATAACGTTCTTCCTCGGTGAGCTTACCGCGCTGGAAGTGACGGCTGATCTCCTCTACCTTATGCTCCGCCTCCTCGACGAGAGAATACTTCTTCTCGGGGATGGTGATATCCGATATGGATATGGATATAGCAGCGCGGGTGGAGTACTTGTAGCCCATCGACTTTATGTCGTCGAGCACCTGAGCCGTTACCGCAAGACCGTGCTTCTTGATACAACGGTCTAAGATAAGTCCGAGCTCTTTCTTTGTTGCGACGAACATGATCTCGAGGTCAAGCAGCTTCGAGGGGTCGCTTCTGTCAACAAAGCCGAGATCCTGCGGAATGGGCTTGTTGAATATAAGACGACCGAGAGTTGCATCTATTATACCGGTGTGGACCTTGCCGTCGATCTCGCGCGAAACGCGGATCTTTATCGGAGCGTGAAGTCCGAGGTTTCCGCTTTCGTAAGCCATCATAGCCTCGTTGAAGTCGCGGAACACGTGGCCCTCACCCGGCTCGCCTGCGCGGTCTATCGTCAGATAGTAAGAGCCGAGCACCATATCCTGAGAAGGAACGGTGACAGCGCGTCCGTCAGCGGGCTTTAAGAGGTTGTTTGCCGAGAGCATGAGGAATCTTGCCTCTGCCTGAGCTTCAGCCGAAAGGGGAACGTGTACAGGCATCTGGTCTCCGTCGAAGTCGGCGTTGTACGCAGAGCATACGAGCGGATGGAGCTTTATAGCGCGTCCCTCAACCAATACAGGCTCGAAGGCCTGAATGGAAAGACGGTGAAGTGTAGGTGCACGGTTAAGAAGCACGGGGTGCTCCTTTATGACGTTCTCGAGAGCGTCCCAGACCTCGGTATTTACCTTGTCTACCTTCTTCTTTGCATCCTTTATGTTGGATGCCTTCTGTGTCTCTACCAGGCGCTTCATCACGAAGGGCTTGAACAGCTCAAGAGCCATCTCCTTCGGCAGACCGCACTGATATATCTTGAGCTCCGG
>CAZSUR010000135.1:1212-4041 GCA_964610075.1 uncultured Lachnospiraceae bacterium | reverse complement strand
ACAGGGGAGGCCGCGACCCTTACCGAGCGTGAGCAGATGGAGTGTATCGCCTATGCCGCAGATCGAGCTGCAGGCAGGGTGAAGGTGATCGCCGGCACCGGCTCAAACTCTACCGATCGAGCGGTGATGCTCTCGAGGTATGCTTGCGATGCCGGAGCCGACGGGCTGCTCGTCGTTACACCATACTATAACAAGGCGTCGCAGAGAGGGCTTATAGAGCACTATACCGCCATATCCGAGGCTTCAAGCAAGCCGGTTATAATATACAACGTGCCGAGCCGTACCGGCGTGAATATATCTCCGCAGATATGTCTTGAGCTCTGCCGGCAGGATAATATCTCCGCGATAAAGGAAGCGTCCGGCGACATTTCGCGTGTGTGCGCGATAAGAGCGCTTTGCGGAGATTCGCTCGATATATACAGCGGAAACGATGATATGATCGTGCCGGTCATGGCTGTGGGCGGAAAGGGAGTTGTCTCGGTTATGTCGAATATTATCCCAAAAAGGATAGAATCGCTCTGCCGCGCGTGTGCTTGCGGCGATATCGCGCGTGCCGCGTCCGAGCAGCTTGCGCTGCGTGGACTAAACGATGCGCTTTTCTGCGAGGTAAATCCGATACCGGTGAAACACGCAATGCATCTGCTCGGCTTCTGCAGCGACGAGCTGCGATTGCCGCTCTGTTCTGCGGATGAAGCGGTAAAGCTCAAGGTCAGGACGGCGCTGGAGGAGCTCGGCTTGGTTTAAGCCGTGATGCCGGAATTAGGATATGCAGATATACCATTCCGCATGAGTGAAAGCATGAAAACGCATATCCCTCGATACAAAGGTGCGATCACCTTGCCTCGAGGGATATTTTGCGCGATTTCACGCTTTGCATATGTTTTTAAGCTGAGTATAAAGGCTATCCACCTCTTTTTCGGTGTTGAAAATCGAAAAGGATACCCTCACTGCACCTCCGTCTCCTGTGCCGAGCACGTCGTGAGCGAGCGGCGAGCAATGGAAGCCGCTCCTTACGCATACTCCGCGCCGGTCGAGCTCATCCGAGAGCTCGGTCGAGCCGATGCCGTCCGCGTTAAACAGCACGGTGCAGCCGCGAGTGTCGCTCGGGCCGTAAAGGGTAAATCCGCGCGTGTTTGCAAGCATATAGTAAAGACGGCGGCGAAGCCGCTCCTCGTGCTCCGCTATCTCAGAGATGCCTATGCGCCGGATCGCCTTTATACCGGCGCACAGACCGGCTATCGCCGGGGTCGCGAGCGTTCCTGCCTCGAATCTTTCGGGTGGGAGGTGAGGCATCTCTCGCTCGAACGAGTCGATGCCGCTGCCTCCCTCGATCAGTGTATTTATCTCCGCCTTTGTCGCCCTATCCGAAAAAATGATAAATCCGCTGCCCATCGGGCCGTATAAACCCTTGTGCCCGGGTGCACAAAGAGCGGTTATATTACATTCGTTTAGGTTGATATCGACTATTCCGGCGCTCTGCGAGGCGTCTACTATAAATATGATGCCGTGTCGCGCGCAAAGCTCGCCAATCCGCTTTATAGGTAGGGTTATCGGCACGACGTTTGAGGTGTGGGTAGCTACTATCATCTTCGTGTTCGGGCGAAGCTTCTCTCGCAGGTCGCGGATAAGCTCATCCTCTCCCGAGGCTGCGTTATAAATCCCGTATGAGACACCTCGGCGCCCGAGCGCGTACACCGGACGTATTACCGAGTTATGCTCGAGGTTTGATATGAGTATATGATCTCCGCTGTGCGCCAGCCCCTTTATCGCGAGGTTTAACGCATACGTGGCGTTGTAGGTGAATGCGACAAGCTCGGGTGAGCTTGTGTGAAAGAGCTCGGCTACGCTTTCTCTGCACTCGTATATCTTTCTTGCCGCCTCAAGTGACATTTGGTGGCCGCTTCGCCCCGGATTGCCGCAGTAGTTTCTCATGCACCGCTCGACCTCCTCGTATACCGAGTTCGGCTTCGGAAAGGTCGTTGCGGCGTTATCCAAATATATCATAAAAGCACCTTTTTTCCTTATTTGTTCAGCCGTTAAGCTCTGAATATTTTATGCTGTTACGCGTGAGCAGCAGCCTTGCGTTGTCGGCGTTATAAGCGTCGAAGCGTATTCCGAACGAGCAGCCGCGCCGGGTCATACCGGGATCCACTCGCACCACCGTCGAGCGTATCGAATATTTTGATAAAACGTTCTGAGCCTTCAGCGCCATGGTAGCGCTGCTTAGTGCCAAGGTATACGATTCCATCTGTTTTTAACCTCCCATTTGTTTTAAGTCGCTTCTTATTACAGTTTATGCAGCCGCTCGGCTCCGAGTGATAGCCGCGGCTGCGGACGAAAATGGGAGAAAAGCAAAAATATCCGCCTCCGTTGTATAAAAACAGAGGCGGATATTATCGTTTGAATATTTTATTCTGTACGTCTTTTCGCGTTTCCGATATCGGTGACTACCTTATAGCCTATCGAGTCGACCTGCCGTTTAAGGAGCTCGAGCGATTGCGCCGATTCCTCTTTTGTGCAGATTTTGTTCTCGTACAGCTTATAAAGCTCGCGCACTCGTATAGGCGAAAGGTTCGGCATGACTACATTAGCTCCGCGCATCAGTCCCATCTCGCGTCCGCTTGGAGCTATCGTACCGAGAGCCGTTGTCGCCGGAATCAGCGCATACGGGAATATAAGGCGAAGTATGGATATCATACGCAGCGTCAAGGTAAGCGAGCCGTTTTCTCTGTCCGCGAACGGAGTTTGCTTGTGCACCAAAAACGGGCCGATGCCTATCATATCGGGCTTTAGCTGCTCGATGGCATCGTCCATACCGATGAGACACTT
>CAZSUR010000135.1:0-1202 GCA_964610075.1 uncultured Lachnospiraceae bacterium | reverse complement strand
GGAAGCGCAGATCCGAAAGCAGATTTTCGGCTGTTTGATAGGGCGAGCCGACCATAAAGCCGGAGCCGGTCTGGAAGCCTATTTCGCGCAGGTCAAAGAGACAACGCTTGCGCTCACTTAGACTCATTCCCTCGGGATGCAGCATTGCATAGTGAGCCTCGTCTGCGGTCTCGTGACGGAGCAGGTATCGGTTTGCACCCGCATCGTAATACGCCTTGTAGCTATCGCGCGGCTTTTCACCGAGCGAAAGGGTTATGGCGCAATCGGGGAAGCGATGCCGTATCTCGGACACGATCGAGCATATCACCTCGTCGGTGATATGCGGATCCTCTCCGCCCTGGAGCACAAAGGTGCGGAATCCGAGCTCATAGCCCTCCTCGCAAGCCGAGAGGATTTCGTCTTTGTCGAGTCGGTATCTTTTGACGAGCGAATTTCCGCAGCGTATGCCGCAGTAATAGCAGTTGTTTTTGCAGTAGTTTGAAATTTCAATAAGTCCGCGTATATATACGTCATTTCCGTAGATGCGGCGTCTTACCTTGTCCGCTTCCGAAGCCAGCATATCGTCAAGCTCGGTGCCGCGGATAAGCGCAAGCAGCTTATCGTCCGGAAGA
Organism: uncultured Lachnospiraceae bacterium; assembly: GCA_964610075.1. Taxonomy (GTDB): domain Bacteria; phylum Bacillota; class Clostridia; order Oscillospirales; family CAG-272; genus CAZSUR01. The sequence goes on along the minus strand of CAZSUR010000135.1, from coordinate 591 downwards.
TCGTGCTTTTCGGCAAGCTCGAGTATATCGCGCTCTGAAATTTTCATACAGCTTCTCCTATATCGGGTTTACTTATCTCTTTTTGCGAGATATGCCTTGCGGCCATCCTCGTACAGATTGTTGCCCTCGCAGTCGATAATAACTACCAGCGGCATATCCTCAACGTAAAGACGGCGAAGTGCCTCGGCTCCAAGATCCTCGTATGCGATAAGCTCCGCTTTCTTTATGCACTTCGCAAGAAGTGCACCGGCACCGCCGATGACACCGAAATAAACTCCGCAGTGCTTCTTCATTGCGTCGATGACCTCGGGCAGGCGTGCGCCCTTACCGATCATGCCTCGTGCGCCTACCTCCATCATTTTGGGAGCGTAAGCGTCCATGCGGCCGCTTGTCGTCGGGCCTGCCGAGCCGATAACGTGACCGGGCTTTGCAGGTGTGGGACCGACGTAGTATATCGTAGCGTCGGTGGGATCGAATGGGATCTCCTCGCCTCTCTCAAGCGCCTCACACATTCTCTTGTGTCCGGCGTCACGCGAGGTATATATTGTACCGGTGAGATAAACGGTATCTCAGGCGTGGAGCGTTTTGGCA
>CAZSUR010000134.1:0-4074 GCA_964610075.1 uncultured Lachnospiraceae bacterium | reverse complement strand
TCGCAGGCTTCGGGAACTCGACCGTTTTGCCGCCGACGGTGAACTTGCAGCAATTCTCGTTCCACGCGGCGAGATCTATCGAATAGTGATCCAGATAAAGCTCTGCTGTGACGGTAGCCATACCGGGAGTTTCCGAATCCTTCGCGCTTATAACCGCACGGAGGTTCAGCTTTCCGTTGTCTCCGGTGAGCTCATAGCTTCCGGAGAAGGGCTCGCGAACAGCTGTCGTTTCGGGCTCGGTCACAGCCTCGGTCTCGATCGACGCCGTTGTTTCCTCCGCCTCGGTCTCGGGGATTATGCCGAGCACCTCGTCGTTCAACACAAACTCCTTCGAGAGGGTCATGTTTCCGCTCTCGGTTCCGTCTCCGTCAACGTCGAAGCTGACCTCGCACAGAACGTTTCTGGTCTGACCGGCATCTCTCTCATACTCCACGACATTGGAGGCAAGCGGCATGGTACCGGACGTACCGAAGTTGTAGGACGGGGTATCAAAATAAATCACGTTTCCGCCGAGAATAAACCTTCCGTTAGTCCTTGGAGAGAGCACCAAGGTCTCGTAATCCATGAAAAGCTCCGCCGTGACGACCGATTTTCCGTCCTCCTGCTTTGCTTTAAACTCAACCCTTAATTCAAGTCCTGTGCCGGGCTCTTTTCTTGCGGCGATAGCGTAAGCAAAGCCGAAAAAGCAGGCTATTGATATTATTATGCTGATAAATATCACCAGCAGCTTATTTGTGTTCTTCATTTTACCTTGATTCCTCCGTAGCAGAGTAATTATATTCATATTTTCCACACCGTACATCGGTGCCGATGATACTTGGTGAAATAAAACGGTATCTGCGCGACAACAATTCGATACGCGTAAGCCGATCTATAAGAGATCTCGCGTACCGAGCGCTCGGCGCGCGCGAAGCGCTGTCAAAGACTATGTCAAGGGAGCCGACGATCGAGGAGATCACAAAAAGGCTCGAGCTTGACGGGGTAAACGCATCATGCTATGAGGTAGTGCACGCGATCGAAGCAATAGTCGCTCCGGTGTCGCTATACGACCCCGTGTATAACGCAAACGGCTCATCCGATTCGATGTACGTCATGGATCAGATAAGCGACTCGGAAAATACCGAGGATGCGTGGATCGAAAATATTTCTTTAAGAGAAGCTATGAAAAAGCTGAGCGAGCGTGAGAAGAACATACTGAATCTCCGTTTTTTCAAGGGACGCACCCAGATGGAGATAGCCGATGAGATAGGCATCTCGCAAGCGCAGGTGTCACGCCTTGAGAAGGGGGCTCTCGGGCGTATCAAAAAGCAGCTTTGAGCGCTAAAGCGCATCCGGATCACGCGAAGTCGCGTCCTGCACAACTCACGTCGTACCATACGAGGTGGCATTCACATCCGCGCCAAGGCTCGCGCCGGTATAAGCCTCGCAAGGTCGCGACCGGCGGAAAAAGCCGATGTGCTTTCTCTCTTTATATAAACTTGCTCATTTCAGCCTGCTCGAAGCGCTCTTTCGGGCGTCTCGAGTCGCCGTTATTATATCCCAAAGCGATAACGACGCGAACGCAGTCATCCTCGGGGAGCGCGCAAGCACTGTGAAGTCCGTCCGCATCTATCCAGCCGATAATGCAGCAGGAGAGTCCGACGTTATACGCCTCGAGGCAGAAATGCGCGACCGATAAACCGAGATCGAACTGCGCGAATTTTTGCAGCTCTCCCGCACCGCCGATACTCGAGCCGGTGAGCTTTCTTTCGCTCACAACGGCAAAGACCGGAGCGTCGTCGGTAAAGCCGTTGGCGCCCTCTCTTTGCAGGCAGGCTGCAACTCGGCGCACCGTCTCCGGCTCCTCGACTATGGTATAAAACCACGGCTGTGTGTTCCTTGCCGAGGGTGAAAATCTCGCCGCCTCAAGGCAGAGCTCTATCTTCTCCCTCTCAACCGGAGCTTTAAGAAAAGAGCGACAACTGTAACGCTCTTTCACCAGATCCATAAAATCATTCATTATCCGAACCGCCTTTTCAGAATCGACGCGGAAGCGCATCTGCGCGAAAAAAACCGCTTATTGCTTCGGCGTCTACATCATTTTGGTTTTTATCGGGCAAAATAAAATGCGATCTTCATCGCAAGCTGACATAATACCCTATTTTCAGACAAGGTAATTCTATCATATACCACTCTGAAAATCAAGTAGATATTGACAAAAAATAATCGACATAGTATAATGAATCAAACTTTTCGGCGCATACCTTACGCCGAGCAAGAACACACGTACGTTTCCGCGAAAGGAGAATCGCCGCACAATGAATTCACGTTCTCGAGCATTCAAACGCACATTATACATAACCCAGCTCGCAATTCTCGGAGCTATCCTTATAATTATGTCGTTCACGCCGTTAGGATACCTGAAGATAGGTCCCGTATCCATAACCTTTAACACCATACCGGTGGTTATCGGCGCCATTGTGCTCGGTCCTCTCGCCGGAGCTGTTCTCGGCGGAATATTCGGAGCGACCAGCTTCATCCAATGCTTCGGCATGGACGCGTTTGGCGTGGCTCTAATGTCGATAAATCCGTTCTACACGGCGATAGTATGCTTTGTTCCGAGGGTCCTTATCGGCATCCTCGCAGCGCTCGTATTCCGCGCGCTTGTGAGAAAAAGCAAGAGCATATTCTCGTTTGCGGCAGCCTCGCTTACCGGAGCGGTTACAAATACCGTATTTTTCGTTGGTGGACTCGTGCTTTTCTTCGGACGCTCGGAGTTTATGATACAGACCTTCGGTGAGGGCGCGATGAAGATAGTCACCGCGCTTGTAACCTTCAACTCCCTTATCGAAGCCGTCGTATGCACGATAGTCGGAGCTGCCATTGCAAAGGCCGTATTCTTCGCACTCGGCAAATCGTCGGTCGCAAAGCCGGAATGACACGGTAGTACATACACAGCGAAACAATACGCACGACCCCACACCGCAGTCGGAACACCTCCGACCGCGGTGTTTTTTCGTCCCAACAAAGTTAAACTCCGACGGTAGTTTTCACCTATCCGTGCAAGCAAAACATGATCCGGCGGCACCTCTGCCACCTACCGTCCGGCAAGACTTGATACGGAGGTACCGCCTTTTCTGCGCCGACGTGCACCAAATCCGGCGGCGTTTTTTTTACTATCATGCCGGCAGAGCTTGATTCGGACGTTGGTTTCACGCCTCCACGGCGGCAAAACGCGAATCCGTCGACGTCCTCGCCACACCGGGTAGACGTATTACGTCGGCGTTTATACTCTATACGCCGCGGTGAAGCTTCTTCCGGCAGTAGTTTTGCCCTACGCACCGGTGAGATTTGATCCGACCGTGTTCTCCCTAATCCACGGCACAAAATTTGACCGCGACAGCACTCCACCCACATCACGAAGCTTGTCCACGGCTGTGCTCTCCCCCATGGTGGTGAGGCTTGATGCGACGGCTCTCCGCAGCGGCTTGACTTGATACGACGGCTCTCCCCCCACGCCGGATATCGCGCAAAAGAGAGGCTTCACCACGCAGCTTTTGCTTCCGCTCGCGATTATCCCCATCTCTTATTGACAAAAACGTAGTAATTTTGATATAATGAATAAATAGCGACAGCATATTATAAAAACACGGAGGATAACGATTATGGAGTGGACATCACTGAATGATCTGAGAGAAAAATATCTGTCATTTTTTGAGTCGAAGGGACATCTGCGTCACAAGAGCTTTCCGCTTGTGCCGATAAACGATAAATCTATACTGCTTATCAATGCAGGAATGACACCTCTTAAAAAATACTTCACGGGAGAGCTCGAGCCGCCGCGCAAACGCATGACGACCTGCCAGAAGTGCATCCGCACTCCCGATATAGACCGAGTAGGTCTTACCTCGCGTCACGGAACGTTTTTCGAGATGCTCGGAAACTTCTCGTTCGGAGATTATTTCAAGCACGACGCCATAAGCTGGGCTTGGGAGTTCATCACAAAATGGCTTGAGCTTCCCGAGGACAAGCTTTGGGTAACGGTATACCTCGAGGATGACGAGGCATATGATATATGGAACAATGAGATAGGCG
>CAZSUR010000133.1:0-4288 GCA_964610075.1 uncultured Lachnospiraceae bacterium | reverse complement strand
ATGGGTCGCGAGCGGTATATCGCGCACAAATCAAAACTTATGATCGGAGGTAAAAGCGATTTTGCCTTCGCGTCCGATATCTCCGCTACTACGTCAGATGTCGCCGACGAGCACGAATCCGATATTGCTATATCTACATCGGACATCATAACCGAGTGCACCGCCGCCTCTGCGCGGGATATTGCCGCCGATGCATCGGATATCGCCGCCTTTGCATTAGACATATCCGCTTCTACGTCCGATACCGTCGCCGCAACGCTCGATGCCACCATCGAAGCTTCACCTGAACGCGCGACCGCACGTACCGTGTATCCAAAAGCGATACGCGATGCCGTCGAGATGTGCGTTCCGGCGCTCGAGAGTACCGGTGTCGGCTTCCCGTCCGAATGGTTAGCTCTGCGACTGCTTGAGGGGGATACGGCGCTGCTCGACGAGATAGCGCGAAGCGAGGGGATAAACGTCCGCGACTCAGCCATTGTGGAATCGGTCGATGAGGCAAAAAAACTGCTCGCCTCAAGAGGGATAGACGAGCGGAGCTTCAAGGATATGGTGGTGTCCGCTCTCGTTTTGTGTGCCGAGGACGTTTGTCTCGACGTTGTGCACACCGACAGAGAGAACTATAACGCCCTCGACCGCCGCCTCGATCGTCTGCTTTTGGGACGCGTGACCGCATATCCGTTCATGCTTGCGTTGCTCGCGCTTATACTGTGGTTTACCATCAGCGGAGCTAATTTCCTTTCCGACTATCTCTCGGGTGTGCTTTTTTTCATCCAGGATAGGCTTGCAGATGCGTTTCACGCAGCTCACGCGCCCGAGTGGGCGTGCGGCTTCTTCGTTTTCGGAGTATATCGCGTGCTTGCGTGGGTGGTATCGGTAATGCTTCCGCCGATGGCTGTGTTTTTCCCATTTTTTACCCTGCTTGAGGACGTCGGATATCTTCCGAGGGTGGCGTTTAACCTCGACAGACAGTTTCAGCGCTGTAATGCTTGCGGCAAGCAGGCACTTACCATGTGTATGGGCTTCGGCTGCAATGCTGCCGGAGTTGTGGGCGGTAGGATAATCGACTCTCCGCGCGAGCGCCTTATTGCGATAATTACAAACAGCTTTGTTCCGTGCAACGGAAGATTCCCTGCGATAATAAGCATAATCACCATGTTTTTCGCTATCGGAGGCGGCATCTCGGGCGGTATTATTTCGGGCGTCGGACTGACCGCCGCTATCCTTGTCGGTATTCTTATGACCTTCGCCGTATCGCGGCTCCTCTCGCACACCCTGCTACGCGGAGAAGGCTCCTCCTTTACGCTTGAGCTTCCGCCGTACAGACGGCCGCAGATAGCGAGGATTATCGTGCGCTCACTTTTCGATCGTACGCTCTTTGTACTCGGTCGCGCGGTATGCGTTGCAGCTCCTGCGGGAGCGCTTATATGGCTTTTGGCAAACGTTAACATCGGTGATGTGAGCGTGCTTTCGCATCTATCCTCATTTCTCGATCCTCTGGGCCGACTTATGGGGCTTGACGGAGTTATACTCATCGCATTTATTCTCGGATTTCCGGCAAATGAGATAGTGATACCGATAATAGTCATGGCGTACACGGCGACCGGTACGCTTGCGGATATCGGCTCGCTTGATGCTTTAAGGGAGCTGTTTATATCGAACGGCTGGAGCACACTCACGGCTGTTAATATGATAATTTTCACCCTCATGCATTGGCCCTGCTCGACCACCTGTCTGACCATATATAAGGAAACGAAAAGCCTAAAATGGACGGCTGTGTCGGTGCTTGCACCAACACTTATCGGAGCTTGTGTGTGCATTGTGTCCACCGCGATATCACGCATCTTTATATAAAAAACGGCGCAAAGCGAAAAAATCGTTTTGCGCCGTAGCTTATGCTTGTTCTATCAACTCTACGTTGTCGAGATGGACAAGGTGAGAGTCTCCGCGGTCGGAGATATTATCCAAGATGCGGACGTCCTTGCAATTCTTTAGTGCTACGTCGTAATCAAGCGACTCGATATCGTAGCTGAAACGATCGCGCGAGCAGTTCTCAAAGCGGTTGCCGCGGATGCTCATCCTCCGCACAGCCAAAGCGAATACTCCGCTGGCACCGATGTCTCTGAAAAGATTATCCTCGATGGCTATGTTTTCGTGGACTCCTGCCGGTGAATCGGTGAGCCCGGCATCGTGACAGCATTTTATCGCGATGGCTCCGATGTTGGAGGGGATCCTCGCATATCCGCATTTTTCGATGCGATTGTTTCTTACAACGACGTTTTTGCAGGGGCCGACCTCGTGCCACACCTTTATGTCGGGGGAGAGGATCATTGCACAGCCGGACATACCGTAAATATGACAGCTTTCCACCAAAACGTTCTCGGTTTGGAGCAGAAAGGCTCGTGCTCTTGTGTTGTAAACGTGGCAGTTGTCGATATGCGTTTCGGCATAATATGCCGTGTTTGCGACGATATTTCCTTGCTCCGGCTCTCCGAATATCGGTTCGTAGCTTATCTCATTTTCGCTGTATGACAGCACCTTTACGCGTGAGATGCAGCTAAAGCTCTCCTTGTCGTAAATATTCAGTATGTCCCCGGGCATTGCCCATGCATCGCCAAGCAGATTTTCGGGCTTGAGGCTGAGGCGTCCGTATATGCACCTGAAGGTGTTATTTGTGCGGTCAACGTCGAGCACCGTGCCGGCGATGCTGTGCATATTCAGCGCATCGTCCCCCATATTCTCGAAATAGCAACCCTTCATGTAAAGCTTGCCGGTCAGCCCGACGATATGCATACCGTCGGCGTTTGAGGTGAGTATGCGCTCGCTCATACCCGGCAGAGTGAGGCGGCAACGTATAAAGCTGAAGCTTCGGCATCGCGGAGATACGAGGTATACGATCCCGGCGGCGGCATACACGGTGATATCTTGCAGGATGCACCCGTCAACGTTGGCAAAACTTATAAGCGGCGGCCCGTATTTAACGTGACGAACAGCTACAAGCTGCCCGTCGGATAGTCTGTCGAGCGGTATTTTGCTATCTTTTGCGTTGATGCGGAAAAGATTGCCTCCGAGATACTCCTTTTTGCAGTCGTCGTACGTGACGAGCTTATAATCGGGCGTGTACTCCTCGTCGACCGAGTTCAGCGCCTCAAAGCGCTCGTCTCCACGGCAGATGAAGCTGTCGAATATCTTAATATCGAAGCTGCCGCCATCGCGGTCGATATGTGTAATGCGGCCTGCAATGTTTGGAGGTGTATCGTAATCGAAGCGGAGGTTTTCGAGCGTGATATTCTCGCTGTCGTACACCCCCAAGGCTCCGTCAAGTCCTGAGAGGTCACTTGCGCAAAAATGCACGACGAGGAGCGCTCCCTCGCCGGATATGCGAAAGTTTTTCTTTGAGCTTATCCTCAGCCGACGCTTTAAAAGATATCTCCCGCGCGTGAGTATAAGCTCGCTGTCGTCGGGAAGTGAGGCGATCGCCGCCTCGAGTCTATCGGCGCAGCATATCTCCTCCGACGGAGCTATGCCAAGTTCGTTTGTGTAATATTTATTCATTGTAAGCCCTCTCTTTTGTCTCGAGATTTGCGTAGCTTGTGCGACCGTATCCGCTCGCTTGAGATGTCGCGCGGTGTCGGCTCGGTAACTACCGGATATAAAAAAGCTACCCGAAAAGAGTCTTGCGCTCTCTTCTTCGGGTAGCTTTAACCATACCGTCAAAAAGGGGAGTATAACCCCGTTTCGTCAACAGACAGATGCTTCGGCGTGAGTCAGTTCTCAGAAAAGAAGAGCTGCTTGCCATGCGTTTACCGCGAATTGAGAAGTTTATCTGTATCCGATTTTATCAGCACATCGGTGCTTATTTTATCATATCACGCACGCGAAGCGGTACGCCGAGCTTTTCGGCAAGCTCGCGGCAACGCTCGATCTCGGCGTCGTCCGTATCCGGCATCTTTACCATCGAAAGCACGACCGACGGCACGTATTCCTTTATCTTCGATGTGAAGCTGCACAGAGCGTCAAAGCCCGCCTCTCCGTATGCGCAGTTGCATATCTCATTGTAAAGGGTGGCGTTTGAGGCGTTAAGGCTGATCGAGATCACGTCTATCAGCCCCTTGAACATATGCGCGCAGGGAGCGCCGTATATAAGCTCCGCATGGCCGTTTGTGTTAAGGCGGATCACGGTATCCTTCGATGCTTTCTTTACTCTGCGGCATACGTTGAGCATCGTCTCAAGACGCTCGGTCGGCTCTCCGTATCCGCAGAAAACGAGCTGCTTGTAGGGGGCGAGATC
>CAZSUR010000132.1:0-4313 GCA_964610075.1 uncultured Lachnospiraceae bacterium | reverse complement strand
CGGAGGGCTCCGATCCTGCGGCTGTCGTTTTCGATGCCGCATCCGCCGCAAAAAAGCGTGGAGCCGATGTGCTTATAGTAGATACAGCCGGCAGACTTCACAACAAGAAGAATCTTATGGACGAGCTCGCAAAAATAGACCGCGTGCTCTCACGCGAGCTTCCCGGAAGCTCACGCGAGACCCTTCTTGTGCTTGATGCAACCACCGGAAGCAACGCGGTAAATCAGGCGAAGGAGTTTAAGAAGGCTGCCGACATAACCGGACTTGTTCTGACGAAGATGGACGGTACCGCAAAGGGCGGTATCGCGTTCTCGATAAAGGGTGAGCTCGGTATACCGATAAAGTTTATCGGCGTCGGTGAGCAGATGGACGATCTGCAGCTTTTCGACTCGGATGAGTTTGTCGGAGCGCTGTTTGACTGAAGCGGAGGAGAGCTTATATGAAGCTTGTATTGGCATCGAGAAACAAGGGAAAGATAAGAGAGATAGAAGCGTTGTTGCGCGAGCTTGTCTCCGACAAAATATCGGTTCTGTCGCTTGACGATATCGGATATTTCGGTGATATAATCGAGGATGGAGAAAGCTTTGAGGAAAACGCGCTTATAAAAGCATCCGTTCCGGCAAAACTCGGGTATTACGGAGTTGCCGACGACTCGGGGTTGGCGGTAGACGCGCTTGACGGCGCGCCCGGAATATATTCCGCCCGCTATGCCGGCGAGGAGGCGGATTATGCGAAGAATAACGCAAAGCTGCTCTCCGAGCTCGACCGCGTTCACGCGGAGGATCGCACGGCGAGATTCGTCTCGGTAGTTGCGTTCGTTTATCCGGACGGCAGGCGCTTTACCGTGCGCGGTGAGTGCGTCGGTGAGATAATCTCCGAGTATCGCGGAAAGGGAGGCTTCGGCTACGATCCGCTGTTTCTGTATCCTCCGATGAACAAGACCTTTTCCGAGATGACCGAGGAGGAGAAGAACTCGGTCAGCCACCGAGGCGTGTCCATGCGGCTTTTTGCCGAGGAATTCAAGGCGCGCTTTGCGGATGAGCTGCGCTGACGGCGCGGATGACGAGGCTTTGGAACCTAAGTATAAAGTACGCTTATGAAAGGGACGTGTAAGCAATGTATGAGCTTGGTATATTCGGGGGGACATTTTCTCCGGTACACAACGGTCACGTGCTTGCGGCGAAAAGCTTTCTTTGCGCGCTTGAGCTCGACAAGCTGCTTGTGATGCCGACGGCGGTGCCTCCGCACAAGGAGATGCACGGCGGTGCCTCGCCCGACGACAGGCTGAAGATGCTTCGCATGGCGTTCGAGGACGACGAGGATTATAAAAACGGGAGGATAGATATATCCGACTGGGAGATATCGAACGGTGGGAAAAGCTACACCTACCGCACGCTCGAGCATTTTCGAGGAGAGGGCGTACGCCTTACGCTGATATGCGGCTCCGATATGTTTTTGACGCTTGAGCAGTGGAAAAATTACAGAGATATATTTTCTTATGCGAGAATAGCATATACAATAAGAGAGCGCGAAAACGCGGAGCTTGAAGCCGCGTGCCGCGACGCGGCGGAGCGCTACCGCAGGCTTTACGCGGCGGATATCGTATACGTTGATATGGAGCCGATAGAGATAAGCTCGACCGAGGTGCGCGCCGCGCTTTCGGGAGAGGGCGACGCCTCGCGGTTTCTGTGCGACGGCGTGCTCGAATATATAAAAAGCAACGATATGTACAAGGGAGCTGATAAAAACGAAGCTTGAAGATATGCGCGAGATGATAAAGGAGTACGTCGGAGACGGCAGAAGATACGAGCATACGCTTTCGGTGGAAAGCGAGTGCGCGGTGCTCGCCGACAGATACGGGCTCTCTTGCGAGGATAAATTAAGATTGGCATATGCAGCTTTGCTGCATGATATAACAAAAAAGCTCACACCCGACGAGCAAAAGGAGCTGTATCGGCATTTCGGCTTGGATTTTGACGATGCCGCCGCTCACAGCTATAAAACGCTTCATGCGGTGACCGGCTCGGCTCTGGCTCGGGAGAGATTTCCCGAGGCGGCGGACGAGGATGTGTGCTCGGCGGTGAGATGGCACACTACGGCAAGACCGCGCATGACCATGCTTGAAAAGCTGCTCTATCTTGCCGATTATATAGAGCCGACAAGAACGTTTGACGATTGCGTTAAGCTTCGGAAGCTATATTACGACAGCACCGAGAACGATCGAAGCGCCGAGGCGCTTGATCGCATCATCTATATTTCGCTTAAAATGACGGTTGAGAATCTATTGTCCGAGGATAAATATATTCACAGAGATACCATCGAGGCATTGAACTATTATCTGCCCGAAAACGGAGGACGTTGATATGAAAATGGGGAAGAAGATAACCAAAACACCGCAGAAGATAAACAATCACTCTGCTGCGTTAAATAAAGCCGATGCCGGAACGGCGCAGGCAAAGCCGGGGGCGGAGAAAACGAAGAAGAGCCGCCGTGCTCCGAAGATCATACTTATCTGCGTTCTGCTTGTTCTGGCAGCCGCAGGCTTTGCATTCGGATTCGTATATAAGAGCTCGCATACGGCTCCCGCAGTTGAGCAGACCGGAACGATGTACACCGGCACCTCTACCGGAAACAAGGATGCTGTTGAGACCGGTCCCAACGTTATGGGTGCCGACGGATACGTGAGAAAGGATCGCTTCTACAACTTCCTGCTTCTCGGTCGCGACCAGATAAGCGGAAGCACCGACGTATTTATAATCGCCTCCTTCGACGTTAAAAATTCGAAGCTGTCGTTAATGCAGATACCGCGCGATACGTATGTCGAATACGGCGGAGACGGATATTATTGCAAGATAAATTCGCTTTACGCAAGGCTCAGCAACGCCGCTCGCCGTGAGGGCGCGGAGGACGTTGAGAAGAAGGCGGGTCACGATCTTATGGAGCTGCTTCAGACAAATCTTAACGTGAAGCTTGATTACTATGCCATAGTCGATCTCGAGGGCTTCAAGAGCATCGTCGACCGCATCGGCGGAGTTACTTTGAACGTTCCGGCGAACATGACGTATTACGACGAGGAGCAGGGACTCAGTATCAATCTTCGTGCAGGAGTGCAGACTCTTAACGGAGAGCAGGCAGAGGGCTTTGTAAGATTCAGGTACGGATACACCCAGGGGGATCTCGGACGCGTTGAGGCACAGAAGATATTCATGAGCGCCTTTTTCAAGCAGTTCAAGGAAAAGGTATCGCTCTCCAACATCCCGGGACTGATAAGCGATATCCTCCAATATGTGAATACCGATATGCCGCTTTCCGATTGCGTTTATTTCGCAAATCAGGCGATGAAGATAGATTTCGCAAATGTCAGCATGATGTCGGCGCAGGGCAAGTCTACAAACTACGGCGGATCGTATTTCATAATATACCGCGAGGCTATGCTTATGATGCTGAATAAATACTTCAACGTTTATACGACCGATATCCCCGATCAGTATTTCGACGTAGACAGGGCATTCACGCTTGACCGTGTAGATCAGATAAACAGCATATATACGACTCCTATCGAAACGATAGACGACGGTATATTCAATGCAAAGGATATAAACGAAAACGGAATAGAGATAAGCCGCTCGTATTGATGTGCGCTCCGGCTATGGATAAAGGATGAAATTATATGGAAAACACTAATATGAAGTACAAGGAGCCGAAGGCTTTGGCTGAGGCTATCGTAAAGATACTTGATGAAAAGAAGGCGAGCAACATAAAGCTGCTCCACGTCGAGGAAAAGACGGTTTTGGCGGACTATTTTATCATGTGCACCGGAACGTCGAACACACAGATCCGCGCTCTTGCAAACGAGGTCGAGGATCGCCTTGCAAAGGAAGGACTTGAGCCGGGACACATCGAAGGCTTGGCGGAGGGCACGTGGGTGCTGCTCGATTACGCCTCGGTCATCGTTCACGTGTTTAACGGAGAGATGCGTAATTTTTACAATCTGGAAAAGCTGTGGGCGGATGCCGAAACGGTAGATATTTCAAGCTTGGTCGAAGACTGAAGCATGACGATATAATTAAAGCGAAGGTGAATTCTTATGAGATACGAGCACAAATCAATAGATAAAAAATGGCAGGATGAATGGGAAAAAAGAGGAGCGTTCCATGCGTCAAACGACTACACGAAGAAGAAGTATTACGCTCTGATCGAATTCCCGTATCCGTCGGGTCAGGGACTGCATATAGGCCATCCGCGTCCCTATACCGCACTTGATATAATCGCGCGCAAAAAGCGTATGCAGGGCTACAACGTGCTCTTCCCGA
>CAZSUR010000131.1:0-4337 GCA_964610075.1 uncultured Lachnospiraceae bacterium | reverse complement strand
GAGCTCAGCCAAAAAAACGAGGAACTGAACAACCGTGTCATCCGCCTCGAGGGGGAAAACGATGCTTTAAGGAGAGATCGCACCGAAAAAGAAGCGCTGATCTCGAGCCTAAACGAGCAGATAAAGCAGCTTCAGGAGCGGACACAAAAATCGCCGTCCGACGAGATAGCCGAGATAATAGCCGAGGCGAGAGTTTTCGCCGCAGGTCTGCGCGAAAAGGCAATTATCGAAAGCAAGGCTATGCGCGTCGAGCTTAACAGAAAGAACGACGAGGCAAGACTGCGGCTCGCCACATACGAAAGAAGCATCGCGGAGATAAGAGCAGCTATCGACTCGATACTCGAGAACACAAAGGAGCGCTTATCCGAAACGGAAAACAAAATATCCGAAATAGAGAGAACAGATGAAAGCATTAGCTAAAAGATCGCTTGGAATATTGTTCGCGGCGGCACTATGTCTTGCGTGCGAGCTTTCCTCCTTTGCCGAGGTCTATACCGAGCGCTCGGGCGGAGGCAAAGCCGACTCGGTATACGTTGCAGGCAACCCAGAGCTTTACCCGATCGAATACTACGATAATGCACGCGGCGAATATCGCGGGCTCGTCCCGGATATGCTGCGCGATATATCAAGCCGTACCGGAATAGATTTCACCTATATCTCCGTAGGAGATAAAAATGTGCAGAAAGACCTGGCGGACAATCTCCAGGCAGAGCTTGTAACGGCGATACCGCGTGATGATGTAGATTTCACCTCGCTTGAGCTCCACACCGTGCTGACGGTCGAAAAGGACGGAGCATTGGTCGAATACTGCATAGGCTTTACCGGGATAGCCGACGAGGGTGAAAAGGCAGAAATAATCGCAGCGCTCGAGGCGATATCCGAGCCACAGAAAACCGGTGCACTTATAGACTACGCACTCGAGCAAGGCAGTATGCAGCTCCGCTTTGTCGTGGTGCTCGCGACAGCCGTCCTTATCGTTTGCGTCGTGACAGTTATCATATCGCTGTCGGTAAAGCGAAGTCGTCGCCGCAAAAGAATGGATCGAATGATAGATAAAACGACCGGGATCGGCAACTCTCGCTACTACGTTTACGCGTTCGACAGCCTTATAAGCGATAAATCGAAGGGCTTATATAACACCGCGTATATATCGTTCGGCAGAACGTCGCCGGAAGACGTCGGTATCAAAAAGAGCGACGCCGTAATATATCTTTCTTCATATCTTAAAAATCATATTACCGCGGCGGAATACGTGGCACATATGGGCGACGGAGCGTTTTCTCTACTCTTCCAATCGGAGAACACCAACGTGGCGGAAAGCCGCATGGCGGAGCTTGCGCGCGGAGCCTCCGAATACCTTAACGCCTTCGCCCCATCCGGCAAGCTCGCAATATGCGCCGGCTACTGTCCCCTGCACAAGCATATGGGAACCGATGCCGAAACGGTCTTTTACAATGCAAAGCAGGGCTATCTCGCCGCGTGCGCAGAGGATGCTCCGTGTTGCATCGGAGGGATCGATCGCATCGCCCGAAGCCGAAAGGAAAAGCTGCTTGAGGCGCAGATAGGCGACGCTATCAAAAACGACGATTTCAGAATATATATGCAGTTTATTCGCGACTGTGAGAGCGGAGCTGTCTGCGGAGCGGAGGTGCTCTCGCGCTGGCAGAACCGTGAGCTCGGATTTTTGCAGCCGACCGACTTTATCGACGTGCTGATCCGCACCGGAAGAATAGCCGAGCACGACTACTCGGTATTCGAAAAGGTGTGCAGTCTGCTCAAGAGCCGTGAGGGATCTCCCTTCGATCGACTGTTCTTGACCTGCAAGTTCACAAGGATATCGGTGGCTCAGCCCGACTTCGCGGAAAATTTGAACAGAATAGCCGAGCAGCACCGGATACAGCGCGAGCGACTTGTAGTCGAGATAACCGAAAATACGCACACAGCAGATGCAATATCTATGTCCGAGAGCATTAAAAAGCTCAAGGCTTACGGATTTAAGGTCGCGATAGACGACATGGGAGCCGGATTTTCCACCCTTGAGGATATCTACGACAACGAAACGGATATCATAAAGCTCGAGCGCGGCTTCCTTTCCGCCTGCATGACCGAGCGCCATCGGCATATGCTCGGGGATATTATCACCCTTGTGCATAACGCCGGCGCGAAGGTTGTATGCGAGGGAGTTGAAAACGCCGAGCAGAAAGAGCTGCTCGAAGCTCTCGGCTGCGACATGATCCAGGGCTTCTACGTTTCGAGGGTGCTTCCCCTTTACGAGTGTGAAAGCTTTCTTACAGCTGACGGCGAAAAGCGAGTTTGATGCAAAAAGCGCATCACGACTTTGCACGGATGCTCGCGACATAATATCGCCGCACACATCTCGCGGCGATCAATCGAACCTCATACGCACAAAAAGACAGACACCAAAGTGTCTGCCTTTTTTCATCATCTCAATTACATATTGTACATCTCGCGAATCTGATCGTTCTGCGCTTTATAGAACTCTCTCTTTTCCGCATACATACGCTTTTCACATCGTCTGACCATATACTCAAGGTCGTCGCATCTATCCAGCCACAGCGAGCCGAGCGATATGCTGATCCGCTCCTTTTTCATGCTCTCCTGCAAGGTTTCGACGCTGTGATTGAAGTCCGCCTCATCCACATCCGACTTGAGAACGACAAATTCGTCTCCGCCGATACGATAGCAATCCTCACCTGCAATGCCTGAAAGCACCTTTGCCGCGGTGCGGATATACATATCTCCGTCCTCATGAGAGGTCGAGTCGTTTATGTACTTCAATGAGTTCAGATCAATATAGACAACGCCGACGCTGGACATCTCATGCCCTCGGCATGAATTTAGCATTTCGCTGTATTTATATCGGTTATAAAGCCCGGTGAGCACGTCACGATAGCTTAAATACTCAAGCTGTTTCTGCTTTTCCTCGTTTTCGCGATTGGTCTTTTGCAGCGCCAATATAATATAGCCGTTCCAGATGCAATACAGAACCATCAAAGCAGCAAGCACCGTGCCCGCAACGATAAACATATGCCGCAGAGTCCTGAAGCTTGAGAAAAGCATCTCCTCCTGCGCGAACACGGCAGTCTCCCAACCAAACGAATAAAGCGGAGCGTAGTACATATACAGATTCTGTCCGGTGGTCTCGGAAACGAATGCTATAGCACCCGAGCGCATATTCATTATATCGTCGTTAAAGTCGATGTCCTTGTATTTATCAAGCATCTGTCTGCTTTCAAGCTCGTCGATGTTTCCAAGCTCATTATGCCAATTATCCATAAGGAAGCAGCCGTCGCTCGAATCAATAATGCAAATATTTGCCTTGCCGTTATACATCCACGGCTTAAAATAGCTGTACATGGTATCAAGCTCGATAACACCGGAGATTATGGCGACAACTTCGTCGTTGCTTTCGACCGGGAGCACGTAATACACGCTGTACTTGCCGGTGAACGGATCCATAACTCTGCCGGTCATATGCTCGCCGTCATCCACGATATCATCGAAGTTTACTACACCGTCGTTTTTCAAGAATCTTCCGTTAGATAAAAGTGTTCCGTCCGGATACAGAATATCTATCCTCGAAAACATGGTGTTACGCTTCAGCTCGTATATGTAAAGATCGGCGACCTCCTCGATAGATTTCATATCGTTGTTCGACATGACCGTCTCGATCAGACGCAGCTTCGATATCTCGTCGGAGAGCTTTATATCTATCTCGTTATTCAGTTCCTCGACCGCCGAGCGCAGCTCCTGCCAACAGTTTTCCTCTTCTTTTGCCATCATATTGACGTAAAACATCTGCCAGATGACAATCGTGACAATGATTATACACAGCGGAGGAAGAATATGCTTTATATACTTCATTCAAGTCCTCTTGTAAGGTCATTATGCCGTCATAAAATCGACCTCTCCCAAATCGATCGGTCGTGTAGTAAATTGTAGCACAATCATCTTGAAAAATCAAGGTTTTACGGAGAAAAATGGCAAAAAAGTGAAACAAGTTATACAGGAAAAATCACACCTCGATAAAAGTCTCGAATATACGTAAATCCGCCGCTATGTTGCGACGGATACACGAATGTATTCAGCATATTTGTGCACCTGTAAAGTTCGATATAGATATATACTTTGCATACGGCGTCTCGCTGTTTTTGTTATCAAGTATCACGGTAAAAGTGTGAAATGATCATAACGCAAGAAGCAGCCTCAATATGCCGACGGTATCGCCATAACATATTGAGGCAAAGAGATATAAGTCAAGCAACGTATGGTAAGATATGCCTATATCATAAGTCCTTTACCGATATAATACGGGA
>CAZSUR010000130.1:0-4349 GCA_964610075.1 uncultured Lachnospiraceae bacterium | reverse complement strand
TTGCAGACAAGACTATCGCCGGATTCTGGAATATGTCCGAAAAAGATGTCTTCCGACTTCGTGCAGACAACGGCATAGTTCCGGTATACAAGATGATAGACACCTGCGCATCCGAGTTTGAAAGCTACATTCCGTACTTCTACTCGACCTACGAGGAGGAGAACGAGTCGATAATCTCGGATAAAAAGAAGGTAATAGTTCTCGGAGCCGGCCCTATCAGAATAGGTCAGGGAATAGAGTTCGATTACTCCACCGTTCACGCGGTGCAGACGATAAAGGCATCGGGATATGAGGCTATAATCATAAACAACAACCCCGAGACGGTATCGACCGACTACACCTGCTCGGACAAGCTTTATTTCGAGCCGCTGTGCGTCGAGGACGTCATGAACGTGATCGAGCTTGAGAAGCCGGAGGGAGTTATAGCTACCCTCGGCGGTCAGACAGCTATAAATCTCGCGGAGCCGCTGCGCGACCGCGGAGTTAAGATAATCGGAACCGACTGCGACGCGATCGAGCGCGCAGAGAATCGCGACAGCTTCGAAAAGCTGCTCAGCTCCCTCGGTATTCCGCAGCCTAAGGGACGTGCGGTAACGAGCATCAAGGCCGGAATCAAGGCAGCGGAGGAGATAGGCTATCCCGTGCTTGTACGCCCGAGCTTCGTTCTCGGTGGACGCGCTATGCAGATAGTCGCAAAGGAGGAAGCTCTGCGCGAATATCTCAAGACCGCGGTCGAGATAGACGAGGATAAGCCGGTGCTGGTTGACAAGTACATCCGCGGAAAAGAGGTCGAGGTAGACGCTATCTGCGACGGAAGCAACGTATTCGTCCCCGGCATCATGGAGCTTGTTGAGAGAACGGGAGTACATTCCGGTGACTCGATAAGCGTATATCCGTCGTACAGCATATCCGATAAGGTCAAGGCTACCATACTCGACTACACCGAAAAGCTCGGCCTCGGTATCGGAATAATCGGACTTTTCAACATCCAGTTCATCGTGGATTCGGATGATGAGGTATATATCATTGAGGTCAACCCCCGTTCGTCAAGAACGGTACCGTTCCTCTCGAAGGCTACCGGATTCAGCCTTCCGGATATCGCTACGCGCTGCAATCTCGGTATATCGCTCAAAGATCAGGGAATAACCGAAAAGTATCCCGAGGAAAAGAAGCGCTATTACGTAAAATCACCTGCCTTCTCCTTCTCGAAGCTGCGCGGTATGGATGCATACCTCTCGCCCGAGATGAAGTCGACCGGTGAGGCGATAGGCTACGACGCGAAGCTGCACAGAGCGGCTTATAAGTCGATGATGGCATCCGGACTAAGACTTAAAAACTACGGTACGGTATTTGTCAGTGTCGCAGACGAGGACAAGGACGAGATGCTTCCGCTCGTTCGCCGCTTCTACAATATGGGCTTCAATATCGAGGCTACCACCGTTACCGGAGAGTATCTCAAATCGCACGGCATACGTACGAGAATACGCCACAAGCCGAGCGAGGGAAGCAACGAGATGCTCGATTCGATACGCGCAGGCTACGTCAGCTACGTTATAAATACGCGTGCCGTGCTCTCCGGAAAGCATTACGGAGACGGAATTGCGATACGCCAATGCGCAGCAGAGAACAATATTACCATGCTCACGTCGCTTGATACGGCAAAGCTGCTGCTCGACGTTCTGGAGGAGGTAACACTCGGCATATCCACAATAGATGCGGAGTAAATAACGCATCGCGCGGATATGCACGCAGCCTCCGCATCGTACAATGAGTGCGATATGCAAAGTAATGAAAAGAGGTTATATATTATGCGTGATTACAAAAAGGAGTTTGAAAGCAGGGTCGAATTTATAAGATCGCTTCTCGCAGAAAGCGGAGCCTCGGGCATCGTTTTCGGAAACAGCGGAGGCAAGGATTCGGCACTTGTCGGAATTTTGTGCAAGGCGGCGTCCGATAACACGGTGGGAATAATCCTGCCCTGCACATCGGCGCGGAACTACTCACAGGACACCGTTGATGCAATCGAGGTCGCAAACAAGTACGGCATCGAGACGCGCACCGTCGATCTTACACCGGTAAAGGAGGCGGAGCTCAAGGCTCTTGAGGGAATAACCGAGCCGAACAAAACCGCGCTTACCAATATGGCTCCGCGCATACGTATGCTGACCTTGTATACCGTTGCGGCATCCGAGAACAGACTCGTTGCCGGTACCGGAAACAGAAGCGAATACCACGTCGGATATTTTACCAAGTGGGGAGACGGAGCGCATGACTTCAACCCCATACGCGACCTCACCGCTACCGAGGTATTCGAGTTTTTGAGATATCTCGAGGCTCCGGCAAGCGTTATAGAAAAGGCTCCGTCGGCGGCGCTGTTCGACGGACAGACCGACGAGACCGAAATGGGCGTCACCTACGCCGAGCTTGACTCATACCTCGACGGGGGCGAGATACCCGAGGATAAGAAGCAGAAGGTCGACCGACTGCACAGAATAAGTGAGCATAAACGCCGTGGAATATCGGTATACGAGGCAAAATAAGACGATATAGCGCAAAAGCTCGCATAAACCGATTGACTTTAATTTACAAATGTGATAAAATTTAAAAATACCGCGAATTGTCAGGAGATGACGCAAAAATGAAAAAAACCGTTATACCAAAAGATTATAAGGCACCGCTTGATATCTATGATATGCAAAGAGCGATATCGAGCATTAAGTCCGCTTTTCAAAGCAACTTTTCGGAAGCGCTTAATCTGAAAAGGGTTACAGCTCCTTTGCTTGTAGAAGAAAATTCGGGACTTAACGATAATCTTAACGGTTACGAGCGCCCGGTTTCGTTTGATATCCCAGCTGTCGGAACAAACGCGCAGATAGTTCATTCTCTTGCAAAGTGGAAAAGACTCGCGCTGAAAAGATACGATTTCAAGACTGGAAACGGACTTTATACCGATATGAACGCGATCCGTCGCGACGAGGAGCTTGATAACCTCCACTCGATATACGTTGACCAATGGGATTGGGAGAAGATCATAACAAAGGAAAAGCGCACGACCGAATATCTCAAAAAGGTCGTCAATGCCATAGTCGGAGCGATATGCGACACAAACGATATGCTGCATATACGTTTTCCGCAGCTCAGCACCGAGCTTTCCCGTGAGGTATCCTTCGTTACGACCCAAGAGCTTGAGGATATGTATCCCACCCTCACTCCATCCGAGCGTGAAAACGAATACGTAAAAGAGCATCACACCGCATTTATCATGCAGATAGGCGGAAAGCTGAGATCCGGCAAGCCGCACGACGGACGAGCTCCTGATTACGACGAATGGGAGCTGAACGGAGATATATTTTTCTGGCACGAGACGCTCGGCCGTGCACTCGAGGTATCCTCGATGGGTATACGTGTAGACAGCGAGTCGCTTGACAGACAGCTGACGATAGCCGGCTGCGACGATCGCCGCGAGCTTCCGTTCCATCAGATGCTGCTCCGCGGAGAGCTGCCGCTCACCATCGGCGGAGGTATCGGTCAATCGAGACTTTGTATGCTCATACTCGGATGCGCACATATAGGCGAGGTCCAGTCGAGCATATGGGATAAGGAGACAATTGAGGCTTGCAGAGCTGCCGGCATCAACCTTTTATAATTAAGTATATAAAGGAGACAAAACTGTGAAGACAACGGTAAGACAGATATTCAAGAACACGCAGGAATATGCGGATCAGACGATAGCGATATCCGGATGGATAAGAACCATCCGTGCATCCAACGCCTTCGGATTTATAGAGATAAACGACGGTACCTTTTTCAAGAACGTGCAGGTCGTATTCGAGAGCGATATTCTCGATAATTATAAGGATATAGCAAGCCAGAACGTCGGTGCAGCGCTGAATATCACCGGCAAGCTCGTTCTCACACCCGAGGCAAAGCAGCCGTTTGAGATAAAGGCGACAGCTATCGACGTTGAGGGAACGTCAACTCCCGACTATCCTCTCCAGAAAAAGAGACACTCCTTTGAGTTTTTGAGAACGATAGCTCATCTTCGTCCGAGAACGAATACCTATGCGGCTGTGTTCAGAATAAGAAGCCTTGCCGCGTACGCTATACACAAGTTCTTCAACGAAAGAGATTTCGTATACACCCATACACCTATCATAACGGCAAGCGACTGCGAGGGCGCGGGAGAGATGTTCCGCGTCACAACTCTCGATATGAACGACGTTCCGAAGAACGAGGACGGCTCGATAGACTACTCGCAGGACTTCTTCTCGAAGAGCGCAAACCTTACCGTAAGCGGTCAGCTTAACGGTGAGACGTATGCGATGGCATTCAGAAACATCTATACCTTC
>CAZSUR010000129.1:0-4401 GCA_964610075.1 uncultured Lachnospiraceae bacterium | reverse complement strand
AGGAGATAAACTGGATAGGCCGCAGCGAGGGAGCGGAGGTCCGCTTTGCTACGACCGAGGGGGACGATATAACCGTTTATACCACCCGTCCCGATACTCTGTTCGGCGCGACCTATATGGTCATAGCTCCGGAGCACGAGCTTGTCGACAAGTGGAAGGATAAACTGAAAAATTATGACGATATAGTCGCTTATCGCACCGAATCGGGCAAGAAATCCGATTTCGAGCGCACCGAGCTTGTAAAGGAAAAGACCGGCGTTATGCTTGACGGCGGTTGCGCCGTTAATCCGGTGAACGGAAAGAATATACCGATCTTCGTATCCGATTACGTGCTTGCATCCTACGGAACGGGAGCTATCATGGCGGTTCCGGCGCACGATACGAGAGACTGGGAGTTCGCGAAGAAGTTCGACCTTCCCATAGTCGAGGTCGTTGCCGGCGGCGACGTTGAAAACGAGGCTTATACCGACGTTGAAAACGGAAAGATGGTAAACTCGGGCTTCCTTACGGGACTTGAGGTAGCCGATGCGAAGAAGGCTATAATAGATTGGCTCGAAAAGGAGAATATCGGTAAGCGCAAGGTCAACTTCAAGCTCCGCGACTGGGTATTCTCCCGTCAGCGCTATTGGGGCGAGCCCGTGCCGATGGTATGGTGCGAAAAGTGCGGTTGGGTGCCGCTCCCCGAGGAGGAGCTGCCGCTCATGCTCCCGGACGTCGATGCGTACGAGCCGACCGACACGGGAGAATCTCCGCTTTCCAAGGTCGAGGATTGGGTGAACACCACCTGCCCGCATTGCGGCGGCCCGGCAAAGCGCGAGACCGACACGATGCCCAACTGGGCGGGCTCGAGCTGGTACTTCCTGCGCTACTGCGATCCGCATAACGATACCGAGCTTGCATCGAAAGAAGCACTCGATTATTGGATGCCGGTAGATTGGTATAACGGTGGTATGGAGCACGTTACGCTTCATCTGCTTTACTCGAGATTCTGGGCGAAGTTCCTTTACGATATAGGCGTACTGCATTGCAAGGAGCCGTACCTCAAGCGTACCGCTCACGGAATGATACTCGGTGAGAACGGCGAGAAGATGTCCAAGTCTAAGGGCAACGTCGTAAATCCCGACGAGATAGTTGACGAGTACGGCGCAGACACGCTCCGCCTTTACGAGATGTTTATCGGAGATTTCGAGAAATCTGCTCCGTGGTCGCCGTCGAGCATAAAGGGCTGCAGACGCTTCCTCGATCGTGTTGCTTCGCTCCCCGAGATAATGCAGGGAAGCGGCGTTACGCCGAAGCTGGAGAGCTCCTTCCACAAGACGATAAAGAAGGTCACAGAGGATATCGACGGCATGAAGTTCAATACCGCGATAGCTTCGCTTATGAGCTTAATTAACGAGATATACGAGAACGGCTCGCTCACAAAGGATGAGCTTGAGACGTTCATCATCCTGCTCTGCCCGTTTGCGCCTCACCTTACCGAGGAGATGTGGAGAGAGCTCGGTCACGAGGATCTCGCTTCGCTTGCAAAGTGGCCCGAGTACGACGAATCGAAGACGGTAGATGCATCGGTCGAGGTTGCCGTTCAGGTAAACGGCAAGTTCAGAGGCACGGTGACAGTCGAGATGGACGCGTCAAGGGAGAGCATGATAGAGGCGGCAAAGGCCGATGAGAGGGTAGCCGCATTTATCGAAGGAAAGCAGATAGTAAAGGAAATCGCGGTTCCGAATAAGCTTGTAAACATAGTTGTTAAGGGCTGATAATACCGCACACTTGCGGTATGCTACCGCATTTTGCAAAAAGATGAAAGGTGATACGACTTATGATACAGAAGCCTCGCGGCACGATGGATATCCTGCCCGAAGAGATGGTATATTGGCATAAAATTGAAGAAACGGCACGAGATGTAGCGAAGAGATACGGCTTCGGAGAGGTGAGAATACCTACCTTTGAGGCTACCGAGCTTTTCTCGCGCGGTGTCGGTGACACGACCGACGTCGTACAGAAGGAGATGTATACATTCGTCGACAGAGAGGGAAGAAGCCTTACCCTCCGTCCCGAGGGAACGGCGGGCGTCGTTCGCAGCATGATCGAAAACAGCAGATTCTCCGGCGTACTTCCGGTGAAGGTGTACTATATTTCGAACTTTTTCAGATACGAGAAGCCGCAGGCAGGAAGAAGCCGCGAGTTCTATCAGTTTGGAGTGGAGATGTTCGGTGCATCCTCCGCGGCGGCTGACGCCTCGGTAATAATGCTTGCGTACAACGTTCTGCGCGAGCTCGGAATCACCGGAATAGGGCTGCATATAAACTCGATAGGCTGCCCCGAGTGTCGACCCGGATATCACCGTGCGCTGAGAGAATATTTTGCATCGAATGAGGACAAGCTTTGTCCCACCTGCAAGCAGCGCCTTGAAAAGAATCCGCTTCGTATACTTGACTGCAAAAATCCCGATTGCGCGGCGCTTGCTGCCGATGCACCGAAGACGATTGACTATCTTTGCGAGGATTGCAGTACTCATTTCGAGCAGTTAAAGGAGCATCTGCACAATTCCGGCATCGAATTTTCGATAGATACGGGCATCGTCCGCGGACTTGATTATTATACCAAGACCGTTTTCGAATTCATCGCTCCGGCGATCGGTGCGCAGAGCACCGTTTGCGGCGGTGGACGCTACGACGGACTCGTATCACAGCTTGACGGCCCGCCGCTCCCGGGAATCGGCTTTGGCATGGGTATTACGCGAGTGATACTTGCGATGAAGGCGTGCGGAGTCGAGCTTGAGGCAAAGCCCGCGCCGGTTCTGTACATCGCCTCCATGGGCTCGGAGGCCGCAGCTCACGCGCTCGCTTTGACCGAGCAGCTACGCTGCCGCGGACTGTATTGCGAGTGCGACGTTGTCGGCAGAAGCCTTAAAGCACAGATGAAATACGCCGACAAGACGGGCGCGGCATACACGCTTATAATCGGCTCGAGCGAGCTTGAGAGCGGACGCGCGATGCTCAAGAATATGAGCGAAAGCTCGCAGGAGGAAGTTTCGATCGACGGAATCGCGGAGCTTTGCAGAAAGCTCGGCGTTGAAGAGTGACACGATAGGAGAGTGAAAATACATGGCAGAGCTTTTAACAAATGAAGACAGACGTACAAAATACTGCGGAGAGTTTACCTCCGCCGATATAGGCAAGCGTGTGACCGTTTCCGGTTGGGTTCAGAGACAGCGAGATCTTGGAAGCCTTATTTTCATAGATCTGCGCGACCGCACCGGAATACTCCAGCTTGCATTTGATGCAGATACACCGAGGGATATATTTGATCTTGCATTTGCCATTCGCTCGGAGTTCGTGCTTTGCGCAAAGGGCGTTGTACGCCCGAGAGGCGAGGGAGCTGTCAACCTCAATCTCCCCACGGGAGAGGTCGAGGTAGCGGTGGACGAGCTGAAGGTGCTCTCCTATGCTCAGACCACGCCGTTCGAGATAGTCGAGAACAGCGACGTGCGAAACGAGCTTAGATTAAAGCACAGATATCTTGACCTGCGCCGCCCGGATCTGCAGAGAAACATCATGGCGCGCTCGAAGATCACCCGCATTGCGAGAGAGTATTTCTACGAGCAGGGCTTCATTGATATAGAGACCCCGATACTTGTAAATCCGACGCCGGAGGGAGCAAGAGACTATCTTGTACCGAGCCGCGTTCACAAGGGAAGCTTCTATGCGCTCCCTCAGTCGCCTCAGCTTTACAAGCAGCTTCTTATGCTCGGCGGCTTTGATAAGTATATACAGATCGCACGCTGCTTCCGCGACGAGGACCTCCGTGCCGATCGGCAGCCCGAGTTTACCCAGATAGACCTTGAGATGTCCTTCGTTACTCAGGACGACGTTATCGCCGTAACAGAGGGCTTTATACAGAAGCTTTTCCGCGAATTCAAGGGAATAGATCTGCAGCTTCCGCTTATGCGTATGACGTATAAGGAGGCGATGGAGCGCTTCGGCTCGGATAAGCCCGATCTTCGCTTCGGACTTGAGCTTGTTGATATCTCTGACAGAGTTAAGAATTGCGGATTTAAGGTATTTGCCGGCGCCGTTGAGGCAGGCGGCAGCGTTCGCGCGATAAACGTAAAGGGAGGCGCCTCCGCCTTCTCGAGAAAAG
The DNA here is from genome assembly GCA_964610075.1 of uncultured Lachnospiraceae bacterium. Lineage (GTDB taxonomy): Bacteria > Bacillota > Clostridia > Oscillospirales > CAG-272 > CAZSUR01. The sequence continues at coordinate 258 of CAZSUR010000129.1, read as the reverse complement.
AGGTAGACTCGCTTACCGAGTTTGCTCGTACCTATCGTGCGAAGGGACTTGCATGGTACAAATCGCAGGATGGAAACGTTTCGTCCTCGTACGCTAAATTCTTAACTGACGAGGAGAACGCAAGCATCTGCGAGGGAGTCGCCTTTGAGGACGGAGACCTTATTTTGATAGTTGCCGACAGAAACAGCGTCGTATTCGATGCGCTCGGCGCGCTCAGATGCGAGGTTGCAAAGAGAATGGGACTTATCCGCGCGGATG
>CAZSUR010000128.1:1512-4431 GCA_964610075.1 uncultured Lachnospiraceae bacterium | reverse complement strand
GTCGCCGGGATGCACCTGAACGGACAGCGGACGTGCGGCTCCTATAAGCTTTATCAGCAGCGGAAAATCGCCATCTCCCGAATATATGTCACAAAGTCGAGCATCCGAGCCTGCTATGCCCGATATATTCTCACGGCACGCAGCCATAAGCCAAGCCTCGGCAAGTCCGCCGCTTCGCGCAAAGCCGAACTTGTCGCACAGACGATCCTCTCCCCACAAAGCATCCTTTAAAATCGGGACAAGCCTCACGGGATGTGATATTTCGCTCACAGATACGCACCTCCGTTTCAACATTTCGGAATATATTTTATCAGCAAAATCGAAAATTGTAAAGTATAAATAAATCAAGCCATCGGAGATTATCATGGGAATTAAAAGAAAGCTTAAATACCATCCGGAGCACGTGCTGTACCGGCACTTCGAGCACATGGACATCCACCAGCTCCAAAAATGCCTTATCGCCGCCGACAGCCGCGAGGAAAAGGCGTTTTACAGAACGCTCATCAATCTGAAATTACAGCTTGAGCAGGAAAGAATAGTAGAGGAAATACTTGTATGAAACGTTCAAAGGAAAAAAACTGTACTATCATCGCCGGCGTGAACGGAGCCGGAAAGACCTCCCTTTATCACGTCCTCCGCGGCTGCACCGACCTCGGTGAGCGGATCAATATAGACGAGATAGTGAAATCTCACGGAGATTGGAAGGATACCCTGCTCCAGATACGCTCCGGTCGCGAGGCGATGGAACGCATAAACCATTGCATCGAAAACGGCATCACCTTCCACGAGGAAACCACACTCCCAGGAAGCACGATAGTGAAGCAGATAAAGAATGCGAAGGAGCACGGCTTCAGAATAAATCTGTACTTTGTCGGCATCGACGGAGTTGACGTCGCGATCGAGCGCGTGCAGCGCCGCGTGTTGATGGGCGGTCACGGCATAGACGAGCGCTTCATACGCAAGCGTTACGCCAACCTCTCCGCAAACCTGCGGCAGATATTGCCGCTCTGCGATATGGCTCTGCTTTTCGATAACACCGTGCGCTTCCGCCAGATAGCCGTCATCATGGACGGAAAGCTCGCGGATTGCGATCGCGATCTCCCTAATTGGTTCATCGACGTGCTCGACGCCATCCCGGCATAAGCACCGCGCGCCGGTGGTCGCCTACGGCACGATATAATATAGAATCGTGGCAGACAACTCCGACGCGATATAATAAAGCTGTGATAAACGTCTCCGCACGTTATCATGAAATGTTAGGCTACGTCATATGCGATCAAAGCGGACACCCTATCCGATGTAACAAAATCACAAACCGCAGTCTCCGACACGAGACTGCTGTTTTTATGTCCTATCATGCGCATTTCACCATCTCTTATACGCAAAGCAGCACACGACAGCGCCTCTGCCGCAAAGGGCGTGCCCCCGACGTATCGCGCCTCAACTAAGCGAGCTTCCCGCCGCATCCGCAAGGCAGTCAGCCTGTTTAACATCATATCGCAAAGAGACGGCCCCTCCCAACTCCGTGAGCCGGATGTTCTCCCTCTGCCGAAAACCACATCATCTTGATCACATAAGAAACTTTTTTATGAGATATTGTATATCACGATTGACACACGTATTTATTTTATGTATAATATTTTTAAGATACTACACGTTTCGACAATATTATTTAACAAAACCGGAGGGACAAAATATGTTTTGTAAAAACTGCGGAAACCAAATCGACGACAATGCTGCCTTCTGCCCCGTATGCGGAACTGCTTTAAAAGAGCCTGCTTCGGCTCCGGCAGCACCCACCACAGCGAACACAACGGCTCCTGCCGCGCCGAGCGCAGCATCGGTGATATTCCAATCTATCATGTCAAACCTTGTACGCGTGTTTAAGGAGTTCTTCTCCTGCGACGTAATGAAGGGTCTGGCAACAGCCGCAAAGAGCACGACTCACGAGTGGGCGGTACTGCTTTTTGCTTACGTACTCATCTTCTCGCTCAGCGTGCCGATAGTCATTAAATGCGCGCTTGGCTCTATCGCTTACTTCGGCTCGTACATTGCAGCAATGGCAAAATTCGGCCCTATCTTCGGAATAAGCCTGCTTGTCGCACTTATAGCCAATGCAGCGATATTCTTCGGTCTGTTCGTTCAGATAAAGCTGATCCACAAAAAGAACGTATCTATCATCTCTGTGCTCAACGCAGCAGAGTATGCAATGCTTCCCATAACGCTTGCCTGCCTTATCAATATGCTGCTTGCGCTGATATGGGCTCCGCTTGCAATAATGACCTTCATCACCGCGTTCATTATGCAGACGATACTCCTTTACGTAGGACTTCAGAAGCTGGATAAGCTTGAGAAATCCCCCTTCTACACCTTCACGCTCGTTTCGTTCGTATGCGTATGCGTAGTGATCGGTGTAGCTGCGCTCCTTTATAACAGCTGCCTTTCGTCCATACTAAGCGGCATGACCGACAGTCTCCTCGGAGGCGGATTGTTCTCGAGTCTGCTGTCATAACAAAGAATCAATACGATATCAGCCGCCGGCAGCGACGGCTGATACTTTTATAAAAATAAAGCAGAAAGGAAGCTTTTCGAAATCGAAAGCAACGCAAGCTTATGAATATAAAAAAATTATTCGTGATGCTCGTCTCGCTTGCCGCACTCGTTCTCTGCCTTTCGGCGTGCGGAGCGGAGGTCTCCACAAAGATGACGGTGGATTCCGACTTTGCGGGCGAGAGAGTGATATCGGTATCTCTTGACTCGAGCGATCTTGAGGAGGTCACCGGAGGTGCCGAAGCCCTTGATAAAATAGCAAAGGATAACCTCCCGGAGGAGCTCGCGTATACGGGCGAGGAGACCGAGGACGGTGGATATCTCCAAACCTTTACCCTTAAATTCTCCGACAAAAACGATTACGTGGAC
>CAZSUR010000128.1:0-1502 GCA_964610075.1 uncultured Lachnospiraceae bacterium | reverse complement strand
CGATAACGGCATATCCTGAATCGGAGGAGGAGCCGGAGATTCCGAGGGTCATATTTGAAAACTATAACACAGTCTTCAAGGATGGACTCTATATGGACGAGAGCTTCACCTCACTTGAGCTGCTCGATTGGTACGAATCGGCGATAGAGGATGCGAACATAATCTCATCCTCGCGCAGCAATTGGTGCGAGAACACCGGCGGTGAGCTCATCGTTGACGGAAAAAGCTACACAACGACAAGTTCGCACATGGATTTCGATCGACAGAAAACAAATACGCTTGATTCATGTAATATCAGCACCAAGCTGAACGACGACGGTACGATCGATCGCAGTATAACCTTCTCGGCGTCCGGTACTACACAGAAAAAGCTTAAAGAAGAGAAGAATACCGACATCGAGATGTATTTTTCAACGTTGAAGCCGGAGAACTGCGAAATGCAGATAAAGGATGAAGAATACAAGTCGACATACGTATTCTCCTTCACCTCCGACGCGGCAGGAATCGTCGAAATGACCAACCGCATACTGCAGAACGACAATAACATCTTTGACCTAACGGTAGTTCCGACCGAAAACGAAGTCGGAATGGCGACGGTAACGATAAAGGAGACGATAGACGCCTCCTACTACCCCGGCAGATACCAAAACACGTCAAGCACCATCGAGCTTTACCCCAACACCACGCTGAAGCGCACCGATGATACCGAATCCGGCAGCACAAGCATGGTTAATTTCAGCTCGAACGAGCTTCGCTATTATGCCACGCATGGGGTCGAGAACACCTTTAGCTTCGACTGGAAGATAAGCTTCGAGAAAACAGAGCTGCAGATGCTTCCCGGATCAAACGGCTCGGCTAAGCTCAAGCTTATATTCACCCTGCCCGAGAGCATGGACGAGGCGGTAAAAAAATCCGCCATGGACGGAATAAAAGCACGCACCGAGGTCGATGGAAGCGAGCTTGAATACTCCGCATCGGAATCATCCTGCACGGTATCCGTTTCCGCCTCGCTTGAAAAGATAACCGAGAATCTCAATCTGTTTGCCGGCACAAGCGATGCGTTTGAGATCGAGCAAAGCAAGCTCGTGACCGCATCTCGCTTCACACGAGGCTTCGCTTGCGATATAACCTACGATTTCGAGGATGTCATAGGCGACTCGATCATCACCGCTGACAACGAAAAGGGAGCGCTTGCAAGCTTCTACTATTCCGGAAACTATAAACCAGACGACGGTATCCCCTCAAGCGGCAATGTCTCGGTATACTCGGAGACGATAAACATCGTTTATATATGCCTGCTCGCGCTCTGCGTGATAGCATTCGTTGCAGGCATCATTGGTATGCTTGTATCGCTGAAGGGCGCGATCGCAGAGATCAAAGCCGCACGCGAGGCGGCAAAGGCCGCGGCGGCGACGGCAATGCCGGTGGCACCGACAGCATCGGAAGCTACGACAACATCGGAAGCACAGCCGATATCGCCAGCTCCTTCTGTAACCGAGGCA
>CAZSUR010000127.1:0-4439 GCA_964610075.1 uncultured Lachnospiraceae bacterium | reverse complement strand
ACGGAGAGCTTAAGACATACCCCTGCATGACCCTCTCACTCACCTTCGACCACAGAGCGCTTGACGGTGCTCCTGCGGCACGCTTCTTAAAGGAGCTTTGCACAAACCTCGAGCAGTTCCAGCTGCTTACGGCTAAATAAGGAGATATGGCAATGTACGATCTTATAATTCTGGGCGGAGGCCCTGCCGGCTACAACGCTGCCGAGCGTGCGGCTCACGGCGGACTCAAGACCCTTCTCATAGAGGGCAGAGCTCTCGGCGGAGTTTGTCTGAATGAAGGCTGCGTGCCGACCAAAACTCTGCTTTATTCGGCAAAAATGTACGATTACGCTAAACATTCAAAGGAGTACGGTGTTACCTTCTCCTCGGCATCGATAGATCACAGCGCCGTTATCGACAGAAAGGGCCGCGTGGTAAAGATGCTCGTCGGCGGTATAGCTGCTTCCATGAAGAAGGCAGGAGTTACCGTTGTAAGTGAATACGGAAAGATCAAGGGCAAGGGAGCCGACGGCTTCTGCGTTGAGGCAGGAGGCACGGAGTACACCGGAAAGCAGCTTCTTATCTGCACCGGCTCCGAGGCGGCTGTCCCCCCCATTCCCGGACTTCGCGAGGCGGTTGAAAGCGGCTACGCCGTTACCAACCGCGAGATACTCGACCGCCGCGAGGTGCCGAAGCACATCGCAGTTATGGGCGGCGGAGTTATAGGCCTTGAGATGGCTTCTTACTTCAACTCGATAGGCTCGAAGGTAACGGTAGTCGAGATGCTCGACCATATAGCCGGCCCCACCGACAGAGAGATATCGAAGATACTGCAGAAAAACTACATGAAGGCAGGAGTGGATTTCGTTCTCGGCGCGAGAGTTACCTCGGTCGGCAAGAACAGCCTTACCTACGAGCTTAACGGCGCATCGGTAGAGCTTAAATCCGATCTCCTGCTCGTATCGGTCGGCAGACGTCCCTCGTCCGCCGGAATCGGACTCGAGAGCATCGGAGTTAAGACCGAGCGCGGTGCTGTCGTTACCGACGAGTACGGCAGAACAAGCGTATCCGGCGTATGGGCTGCAGGAGATATAAACGGCCGCTCGATGCTTGCACACACCGCATATCGCGAGGGCGAGGTTTGCATAAACAATATCCTCGGCAAGCGCGACCGCGTAAACTACAACTCGATCCCGTCGGTAATTTACACCAATCCCGAGGTCGCATCGGTTGGAGAGACGGCTGAAAGCATCAAGGAAAAGGGACTGGATGCCGAGGTACAGAGCTTTACGCTTAAATACAGCGGAAGATACATTGCCGAAAACGAGGGCGGAGACGGAATCGTTAAGCTCATCATCGGCAAGGAGCACCGCAACGTTCTCGGCGTGCACATGATCGGAAACTATGCCTCCGAGATAATATACGGCGCGGCTATGATGGTAGACCGCGAGATGCGCGTAGAGCAGGTTCAGAAGCTGGTATTCCCTCATCCTACCGTAGGTGAGGTAATCCGCGAAGCTATGTTTATGATATAATTTAAAATAAAGAGGAGAGATTATCATGCCAAAAAGTCAATACGTAGATCCTTCAAAAGCATTTGAGCCGGGTTACATTAAATTTGAGGATATCCCGGTATGCCAGTACAATAAGACCTTGGCTGAGGAAAAGAAGCTTTATACAAAGGAAGATTTCCTCCGCATATATCGCGATATGGCGATAATAAGAGAATTTGAGACGATGCTCAACGAAATCAAGGTAAAGAGCGAGTACAACGGAGTTGCGTACAACAACCCCGGCCCCGCGCACCTTTCGATAGGTCAGGAGGCATCCGCTGTCGGTGAGGCGTACAGCCTTGACATCGACGACCTTACCTTCGGATCTCACAGAAGCCACGGCGAGATCCTCGCAAAGGGACTTTCCTCCATACACAAGCTTGACGATAACGAGCTTTACGACATCATGAAGGAGTTCCTCGGCGGAAGCGTACTGAACGTAGTTGAAAAGCATATGAAGTACGATGGCAACATAAAGGAGCTTGCAATAGACTTCCTCCTTTACGGAGCACTTGCCGAGATATTCGCTCGTACGACCGGATTTAACCGCGGTCTCGGCGGATCGATGCACGCCTTCTTCATCCCGTTCGGAATCATGCCGAACAACGCGATAGTCGGAGCTGCTGCTCCCGTCGCTCTCGGTGCGGCGCTCTACAAGCGCTCGAACCGGAAGAAGGGTATCGTTGTAGCAAACTTCGGTGACGGAGCTACCGGACGCGGACCTGCGCTCGAGTCGTTCAACTTCGCAGCTATGGATCAGATAAAGAAGCTGTGGAACGACGGTAAGGGCGAGGGTATGCCTATCCTCTTCAATATATTCAACAACCATTACGGAATGGGCGGACAGACCAGAGGCGAGACCATGGGCTTCGACTTTGCCGCAAGACTCGGTGCAGGCTTCTCGCCCGACCAGATGCATTCCGAGAGAGTAAACGGATATGATCCGCTCGCGGTTATAGATGCGGTTTCGCGCAAGAAGCAGCTTCTTATCGAGGGCAAGGGCCCCGCTATGCTCGACGTTGTTACCTACCGTGTATCCGGACACTCTCCTTCCGACAGCTCTACCTACCGTACGCAGGAGGAGATCGAGGCATGGAAGGCTGCGGATCCGATCGTTGCATTCAGAAAGAAGCTTGTTGACGGAAAGGTTGCAAAGGACGACGAGTTTGCAGCTCTTGACGAGCAGATCCGCACAAGAATGACCGAGATAATCAAGCTTGCGATAAACGACGATATATCGCCGCGTATGGATCTTTCGCGCGATCCCGATGCTATCGCATCCATCATGTTCTCGAACGAGAAGGTAAAATCCTTCGATACGACACGTGAGCCGGACGTGCTTATGCCTAAAGAGGAGAATCCTCGCGTAAAGCAGCTCGCAACAAAGGAAAGATTCGCATTCGACAAGGACGGCAAGCCCTTCTCGAAGATAAAGCAGCTCGGTATCAGAGATGCTATATTCGAGGCTATACTCGATAAATACTACGAGGATCCCACACTTATCGCATACGGTGAGGACAACCGTGACTGGGGCGGAGCGTTCGCTGTATACAGAGGCCTTACCGAGGCTATTCCGTATCACCGCTTCTTCAACGCACCTATATCCGAGTCTGCGATAGTAGGCTCCTCCGTCGGATACGCAATGAGCGGCGGACGCGCAATAGTCGAGCTTATGTACGCCGACTTTATAGGCTGCGCAGGAGACGAGATCTTCAACCAGATGGCAAAGTGGCAGTCGATGAGTGCAGGCATCCTTAAGATGCCGATAATCCTTCGTGTTTCGGTAGGCTCGAAATACGGTGCACAGCACAGCCAGGATTGGACAGCGCTCACAGCACATATTCCGGGACTTAAGGTAGTATTCCCGGCAACCCCGTACGATGCAAAGGGACTTATGAACGAGGCTCTTAACGGAACAGACCCCGTCGTATTCTTCGAATCGCAGAGAATATACGACAAGGGTGAGGAGTTCCACGAGGGCGGAGTTCCCACCGAGTACTACGAGGTAAAGATGGGCGATCCCGATATCAAGCGCAAGGGTAGCGACGTTACCATCCTCACCATCGGTGCGGTGCTTTACAGAGCACTTGACGCAGCAAAGGAGCTCGAGGAGAAGTACAACATCTCTGCCGAGGTAATTGACGCGCGTTCGGTAGTTCCGTTCGATTACACCAAGGTCATCGAGTCGGTTAAGAAGACAGGTAAGATCATCCTCGTCGGCGACGCTTGCGAGAGAAACTCGGTAATGAAGGATATGGCTGCGAACATCGCAGAGCTCGCCTTCGATTACCTTGATGCTCCGCCTGTTGTATACGGTTCGAAGAACTGGATCACCCCTGCATTCGAGCTTGAGAAGTACTTCTTCCCGCAGGCTGACGGTATCATTGATATCATAAACGAGAAGATGATGCCTATCCCGGGATACGTATCGAAGAACAACTTCAGCGACATCGACAAGATCGAAAGATACAAGAAGGGTATATAAAAACACAAACGGCTCCGCTGTCTTGCGACGGCGGAGCCGTTATTTTGTTGTTGCTTCAGTACGAGTGCGCGAGCGAGAGGCTCGAGTGTTGCTTGAACGAGCGCCACGTGAGGTAAGCACAGCCTATCACCGCGCGACGGCGGCTGTGTTGACCGTTCGAACACGCAGGTTATCCGCAAACTGCGGAGCTTATATTGTGCATGGACTTGCGTTGCTTGAATGTGCTCCGCGCTGAGCAGGTGGTGCGAGAATACAGTCTGCCGCTCTGCGCTCCGGTGACATTTTACGTTTCGCGGAACGTACGGGCACAGCTTCTATCTGCGCGAGAACGGCTATTCTGCTGCGTGAAAAAAACAAAAAAGACGATCGTGTACACGATCGTCTTTTTCTTGGTGGGCCTTCGGGGATTCGAACCCAGGACC
>CAZSUR010000126.1:0-4484 GCA_964610075.1 uncultured Lachnospiraceae bacterium | reverse complement strand
AGAGCGAGTTGTTCGCGTCAGCGAACTTGTCGAATGGGAAGCGAGGCATCTTCGATACGACGTAGTCGAGCGTCGGCTCAAAGGATGCGGGCGTGTTCGCTATCTGTATCTCGTCAAGCGTCATTCCGACTCCGATCTTTGCCGAAACTCGCGCTATGGGATATCCGCTTGCCTTGGATGCAAGTGCGGAGGAGCGTGAAACTCTCGGGTTTACCTCAATGAGGTAGTATTGGAAGGAGTTCGGATCAAGCGCGAACTGTACGTTACAGCCTCCCTCGATCTCGAGCGCTCTTATTATCTTCAGTGCGCTGTCGCGGAGCATATGATACTCCTTGTTTGTCAGCGTCTGAGAGGGACATACGACGATAGAGTCTCCGGTATGTATACCGACGGGATCAAGGTTTTCCATATTACATATGGTTATAGCGGTGTCGTTTGAGTCACGCATTACCTCGTACTCTATCTCCTTATAGCCCTTGATGCTCTTTTCGATGAGCACCTGGTTTACGGGAGAGAGGGAGAGCGCGTTCTTCATCAGCGGAAGCAGCTCTGCCTCGTTGTCTGCAAAGCCTCCGCCGGTGCCGCCGAGGGTAAATGCAGGTCTGAGCACGACGGGATAGCCTATCTTCTGCGCTACCGACAAGCCTTCCTCCATCGAGCTTGCGATGTCGGACGGGAGCACCGGCTCACCGAGCTCCTCGCAGAGCTCCTTGAAAAGCTCTCTGTCCTCTGCGCGCTCGATAGATGTGCTCTTTGTTCCGAGAAGCTCAACGCGACACTCGGCAAGTATGCCCTTCTTTTCAAGCTGCATAGCGAGATTGAGGCCGGTCTGTCCGCCGATTCCGGGAAGTATGGCGTCCGGACGCTCGTAGCGTATTATCTTTGCGATATATTCAAGAGTGAGCGGCTCCATATATACCTTGTCCGCAACCGAGGTGTCGGTCATTATCGTTGCAGGGTTGGAGTTACAAAGAACTACCTCGTAGCCCTCCTCCTTCAGAGCAAGACAAGCCTGCGTTCCGGCATAGTCGAATTCAGCCGCCTGACCTATAACGATAGGTCCGGAGCCTATAACAAGCACCTTTTTAATCTCTGTTCTCTTAGGCATTATTCTGCTCCTCCTCCATAAGCTTTATAAATCTGTCGAAAAGGTACGCGCTGTCCTGAGGACCCGGCGCACTCTCGGGGTGGTACTGAACGCTGAACACTTTCTTTTCGAGACATTCAACGCCCTCGATAGTATTGTCAAGCAGATTTATATGCGTCGCAACAAGGGGGGTATCAGCCAAGCTTGCGGCGTCGACCGCATACGAATGATTCTGCGAGGTTATCTCTATTTTATTGTTTTTAAGATTTCTTACCGGGTGATTTCCTCCGCGATGACCGAACTTAAGCTTGTACGTTCTTGCACCAAGCGCAAGCGATATGATCTGATGTCCGAGGCATATTCCGAATACCGGATATTTACCGATAAGATTCTGTATTGTATATATCGTCTGCGGAACGTCGGTGGGATCGCCCGGGCCGTTGGATATGAACACTCCGTCGGGATCTATCGCCTCGATAGCCTCGGCAGGTGTGTCCCACGGAACGATGGTAACGGCGCAGTCTCTTTTTTCGAGCGAGCGCACGATGTTTTCCTTCATTCCGCAGTCTATCGCAACCACGTGATATTTCTTGTTCTCCGAGCCGGAGAAAACGATGTTCGGACGGCTCACGCGCGATACCGCATCGGTCGGAACAGAGGTCTCGCGGAGCTTTTTAAGTCCGTCTTCGGTTGAGGTTGTGATATCGGTTATAAGCACCTTGCAGCTTCCGTTATCGCGTATGTGACGGTTGAGCTTTCTCGTGTCGGCTCCGTATATTCCGGGGATATCGTATTTCTTCATGACATTTCCGAGTGTCTCGGCGCTTCTGAAGTTGGACGGCTCGTCGTTGTATTCACGAACAACGAGAGCACCGATGGTCGGCGTCACCGTCTCGTAGTCATCCTCCGCCATACCGTAGTTTCCTATAAGCGGATAGGTCATAACGACCGCCTGATAGGTATACGAGGGATCGGAGAGTATTTCCTGATATCCTACCATCGAGGTATTAAAAACGATCTCACAAACCTTCTCGCAATCTGCTCCGAAAGCATATCCGAGATATTCCTGACCGTCCTCCAATATTATTTTTCTGTTAAAGTCTATCACCATAGCCGGCACCTCATTTCTTTCTATCTGATAATCGTTGCTCAAACCGATTCTTTTGAGTGTCTGTCGGTATTTTTGTCGGGTAATCGCCGTTAAAGCAGGCACCGCAGAAATCGCTGTTGCCTACAAGCTCGTTTAATCTTTCCACCGGGAAGTATCCGAGCGAATCAGCACCTATGATATCGGTTATCTCCGATATCGTGTGGTTGCAGGCGATAAGATGCTCCTCCGAGTCGATGTCCGTGCCGTAATAGCACGGATGAAGGAAGGGTGGCGAGGATATACGCACGTGCACCTCTTTTGCTCCGGCGTCGCGGAGCAGCTTTACGACTCGTCCCATCGTATTTCCGCGTACTATCGAGTCGTCTACCAGCACGACCCTTTTACCGTGAACGCTCTCCTCTACCGCGGCGAGTTTTATCTTGACTCCGTCAAGTCTTGCGCCCTGTCCGGGTGATATGAACGTTCTGCCGATATATTTGTTTTTTATAAGACCGATTCCGTACGGGATGCCCGACTCCTGACTGAATCCGAGCGCGGCATCAAGTCCCGAATCGGGGGCACCGATAACGACGTCTGCATCTACCGGATGCGTGTCCGCAAGGATCCTGCCGGCTCTCACGCGCGATGCGTGTACCGATATTCCGTCGATCTTCGAATCGGGGCGTGCAAAGTATATGTATTCGAATATGCAGAGCTTCTTGTCCTTCTTTTGACAATGCTCTTTCCTTGATATGATTCCGTTTTTGGTAAACACGAGTATCTCGCCCGGCTCGACGTCGCGGATCACCTCACCGCCGACCGCCTTGATGGCGCAGCTCTCAGAGGCGACAACGTACGTTCCGTCCTCGGTTCTACCGTAGCAGAGAGGGCGGAAACCGCGCGGATCCCTCGCACATATAAGCTTCTGCGGAGACATGAGTACGAGCGAGTAAGCTCCGTCAAGCACGCTCATTGCGCGGCTGACAGCCTCCTCGATCGAGGGAGCACGAAGTCTCTCCTTCGTTATTATGTATGCGATTATTTCGGTATCGCTCGTGGAATGGAAGATAGCGCCCGAAAGCTCGAGCTCGTTGCGCAGCTCCGCGGCATTGCTTAAATTGCCGTTGTGAGCCAACGCCATCCTTCCCTTTTGATGATTGACCTCGATCGGCTGACAGTTGTTTCTGTTTGTCGCTCCGGTCGTGCCGTATCTTGCGTGAGCAACAGCCATCGTGCCCTCCGGGAAACGTGACAGCACATCCTTTGAAAAGACCTCCGCCACAAGGCCGAGATCCTTGTGAGACGCAAACACACCGTCGTCGTTCACAACGATTCCGCAGCTTTCCTGGCCGCGGTGCTGAAGTGCGTACAAGCCGTAATAGGACACGCTTGCAATATCACAGGGCTTTGGCGCCATAACGCCGAATACTCCGCATTCTTCGTGTATACTCATCCATCTACCTCCACGTAAATCAAGCTTATATACCAAATCACTCGTGCAAGCACGGTGATGTAACGTCAGATCACCGAGCTCGGCTTCATTCCCACTCCACCGTTGCCGGAGGCTTGGAGGTAATATCGTATACCACCCTCGTGATGCCCATTATCTCGTTTGTTATTCTGCTGCTTGCTCTTTCAAGCACCTCGTACGGAAGTCTCGTCCACTCCGCAGTCATGAAATCGTCGGTCGTGACCGAGCGCAGTACGACGGTATAGCCGTATGTTCTCGCGTCTCCCTTGACTCCGACAGATTTAAGGTCTGTCAGTACCGCAAAATACTGATTTGCGGTAGCCTCAAGTCCTGCCGAGGCTATCTCCGAGCGGAAGATGCTGTCCGCCTCGCGAAGTATGTCAAGCTTATCCTTCGTTATCTCCCCTATCACGCGTACTGCGAGTCCGGGGCCGGGGAACGGCTGACGCCATACGAGCTCGCGCGGTATGCCGAGCTTCTCGCCTATTTCCCTTACCTCGTCCTTGAACAGCTCGCGCAGAGGCTCGACTATCTCGTCGAACGAAATAACGTCCGGCAGTCCTCCCACGTTGTGATGACTTTTTATTACGGCGGAGTCACCCTTTCCGCTCTCTATTACATCGGGATATATCGTTCCCTGAACCAAAACGTCTATCTTTCCGAGCTTTTTCGCCTCATCCTCGAAAACGCGGATGAATTCCTCGCCTATTATCTTGCGCTTTTTCTCCGGCTCGGTTATTCCGGCGAGCTTTGTGAGGAATCTATCCTCCGCATCGACACGTATAAGATTTATGCCGAAGCCCTCACCGAATGTAGACCAAACGAAGTCACTCTCC